>CAZOLL010000092.1:2021-11465 GCA_964580365.1 uncultured Phycisphaeraceae bacterium | reverse complement strand
CGATCCCTACTCCTCCGCCGCGTGGTTCACCGGCTGGCACGAACTCGAGCCGAGCTCTCGCCCCGCACCGACCGCGACCCCGCACTCCTGGCAGCTCCTCATCGGCTGGCGCCTCCACGGCCGCCTCAGCTCCGACGCGATCCCGCGCGCCGAATCCCGCTGAACGGGCCCGGGCCCGAGCCCGATTCTCGGACCCCGCGACTCGGTTTCGGGGCCGGTCCCGTCTCCGTTCCCCGAATCACGCGGACCCGGGCCGCGAGGGCCCGTCCCCGCGTCACTTCCCCGCGGCCCTTTCGAGCACGATCCGCGCGATCTCCTCCGCCATCACGCGGTACCCCGCACTCGTGCAGTGCCCATCCGTCACGAACAACTCCGCGCGCGGCGTCGCCTTCAGGCGCTCCTCGAATTGCGATCGCAGGTCGACCTCGCGCACTGCGAGTTCGCGTGCGATCCGCGCGCGCGCGGCATCGGGCGCGGCGCGCGGCTCGGGGTAGCTCAGCAGGATCGGCTCGGCTCCGGCTGCTCGCACGGCTTCGACGATCAACTCGAGATGGTGCGCGAGCGTGTCCTCGATGCGCGCGGGAAGCTCCGCGGCGTCCTTGCGGATCCGCTCGAGGCGCTCGGCATCCGCGCTCGATGCGCCGAGCGCCGCGACCGCGGCGCGCAACCGCTCCGCCGTGTAGTCCGCGACGTCCGCGTTGAACGCGTGCAGCGTGTCGCCCTCGTCGTGATCGAGCATCCACGCCTCGACGAGCCGCCGCATCCGATCGTCGGGATCGTCGGGGCGACGGAACAACGCGACGACGCGCAAGAGGCTCGCGCGCCCGCGTGCGTCCTTCGGCAGCGCGTCGACCGCGCGCGTGAACGCATCCAGCGTCGCACGGCGCCGCGGCGGATCGCGGACTTGCGCCTCGAACCAGCGCGTCGCGGGCGCACTCAACGGCGACGCCGCGAACAGACACACGCACGCATCGATCGCGAGGTCGAGATCGCCCGCCGCTCCGGCCGCCGCGAGCAGCGCCTCCGCGGTGATCGCCGACGGCGCCGCACGGAATGCGGTGCGCGCGCTTTCGAGATCGATCGCCGTCGCCGCCGGCTCGCCGCGCGCGAGCGTGATCCGGTTGTCGCCGACCTCCGCGACCAGCTCGAGCGCGTCGCCGTCGACGCGCATGCGATAGAAGCTCGACGCTTCATTGCTCGCGATCTCGACGCGCCCCTCGTCCGGCCGCCATCGGAAGTTGCCGAGGTCGGTGACGATCGAGCCGTCGGCGAAGAACTCGACCCGCGACGGGCCCGCGTGCCCCGCGCCCGTGACGCTCTTCGGATCGACGCGACCGTCCCGCGCGTCGGGCGCGCGGAGGACGGCGAGGACGCGGAGCAGCCGCAGGCGCCACGGGAACGGTTCGAGCGCGCCGCCGGTCGCCGCCGGCATCGCGTCGACGCGCTCTCGGAAGTACCAGGTGTCGTTCATGCCGAGCAGGACCACGACGGTCCTCGGGCGGTAGCGCGCGAGCTGATCGGGGAGGCGCAGCACCGCCTCCGCGGACGTGCGGCCGGGGCGCGCGGCGCTCACGACGGCGAAGCGTCCGGGCTCCGCCGCGTCGAGCGCGCGCTGCAAGTGCGCCGGGTAGCTGCCGGTCTCCGGGTCCGTGGCGCCGAGGCCGCACGTGAACGAATCGCCGACGCAGAGGACGACGTCGCCGGCCGGCGCGGCCTCTTGCGCCCGCGCCGAACGCCACGCGACGAACGCGGCGACCTGCAGCCCGAGCTCGACGAGCGCGAGGCCGAGCACCACGCCGAGCACGGCGAGGCCGGTCCGGCGCAGGACGTTCGCTCGCGCGGCGGGGCGGGGCTGCATCGAGGCGCGGAGGATAGTCGGACTCGCGGAGCGCCTGTCTCCCCTTTCCTTCGCGGCCGCCCGGCGCTTGGATCGCGGCCATGACGCGGCGCATCGGAGTCTGTTCGTGGTCGCTCCGCGCCGCGGATCCGCGCGAGCTCGCCGACCGCGTCGCGGCGGTCGGCGTGACGAGCACGCAGCTCGCGCTCGAGCCGCTCCGCACGAAGCGCTGGTCGATCGACGAGACCATCGGCGCGCTCGCGGCGCGCGGCATCACGATCGCCTCCGCGATGATGCAGACGCACGGCGAAGACTACTCGACGCTCGCGTCGATCGCCGCGACCGGCGGGCTGCGCCCGGATGCGACCTGGGCGGCGAACGAGGCCGCGGCCCGCGAGGACGCGCAGCTCGCTCGCGCGCTCGGCGTCTCGCTCGTCACCTTCCACGCGGGTTTCCTGCCGCACGACCCGCGCGATCCCGAGCGCGCGAAGATCCTCGACCGCATTCGCCGCGTCGCCGACCTGTTCGCCGCGACCGGCGTGCGCGTGGGGCTGGAGACGGGGCAGGAGTCAGCGGAGACGCTCGCCGGCGTGCTCGACGCGCTGGCGCACGACAACGTCGGAGTGAACTTCGACCCGGCGAACATGATCCTCTACGGGATGGGCGACCCGGTCCTTGCGCTTGCGCGCCTCGCGCCGCACGTCATGCAGATCCACGTGAAGGATGCACGCGCGTCGGCGCGGCCCGGTGAATGGGGGACGGAGGTCGTCGTCGGCACCGGCGACGTCGACTGGGAGGGCTTCGACGCGGCGCGGCGCGAGCGCGCCCTCGACGTCGACTTGATGATCGAGCGCGAAGCCGGCGACTCGCGCGTCGCGGACGCGCGGCGCGCCCGCGCGTTGATCGAGAGCCTCGTCGCATGACGCGACCGATCGGCGTCGGCATCATCGGCCTGGGCTTCATGGGGCGCACGCACCTCGCGGCGTACGCGGCGGCCGCCGCCGCCGGGTTCGACAACCGCCTCGTCGCCGTCTGCGACGCCGACGCTCGGCGCCGAGCCGGCGACCTCTCCGGAGGAGGGAACCTCGCGACCGGTGCGGTGAGCTTCGACCCGGGAAACGTGCGCGCCGTCGCCGATCCGTCGGAGCTGCTGCGCGACCCCGACGTGGATCTGGTCAGCATCTGCACTCCCACCGACTCGCACGTCGATCTCTCCGTCGCGGCGCTCGCCGACGGGAAGCACGTGCTCGTCGAGAAGCCGGTCGCGCTCGCGCCGGCCGACGCGCGGCGGCTCCTCGCGGCGTCCCGCGGGGCATCGACTCTGTGCATGCCGGCGCACTGCATGCGGTTCTGGCCGTCGTGGAGTTGGCTTCGCGAGCGTGTGAAGGACGGAACGCTCGGCGCGGTCGAGAGCGCGACGTTCGAGCGGCTCGGGACGCGCCCGACGTGGAACGCGTTCTACGCGGACTCCGCGCGCAGCGGCGGCGCGCTGGTCGACCTCCACCTGCACGATGCGGACTTCGTCCGCTTCTGCTTCGGCGACCCGACGGAGGTCTACGCGACCGGCACACTCGACCACGTGACTGCCGCCTACCGCTTCCCGTCCGGTCCGCCGCACGTGACCGCCGAGGGCGGCTGGAACCACGCGCCGGGCTTCGCGTTCCGCATGCGTTTCACGGTCGTCTTCGAGCGCGCGACCGCGGACTTCGAGCTCGGGCGCGACCCCGAGTTGCGGCTCTCGCGCGACGGTCGCTCCGAGGCGGTGGCCGTGCCGGCCATCAACGGATACGACGGCGAGGTGCGCCACCTGCTCGCAGCGATCCGCGACGGACGGCGGGACCTCGCGGTCGGCGTCGGCGACGCGGTCCGCCTCGCGGAACTGCTCGCGGCCGAGCGGAAGAGCCTCGAGTCCGGCGCTCCGGTTCGCGTTCCGGCGACCTGACGCGTCGCGTCCGAAGATCGAACGACGCGACCCCGTGCGGCGCAGAGCGCGCCGCACGGGGTCGCCGAGTTCAAGCTCGTTCGTCGATCAGTTGCCGACCGTCCACTGCAGACCGCGCGTCTGCGAAGTGTGGTGGAAGCCGGTTGCTCCCGGGTCGACCATCATCGCCTGGAAGTACACGGTCGCCCCGCAGAACGCGGGGTTGCTCGAATGGTTGACCGTGAAGCTGTACGCGCCGGAGCCATTCAGCGGTGGCATGGCGAGCACGCTCGTCGGGTTGACGAGCAGCGTGCCCTTGTCGAACGGGATCGAGGCCGTCGACGTGCCGACCAACAGGATGCCGGGCGCGCCGGGGTAACCGTTCGTGATCGACACGAGCGACGACTGGCCGATGCGCGGCGGCTGGTTCGCGGTCAGGTTCGGGACGCCGAACGAGCCGGACTTGCCTGCGCCGTAGTTCGACTGCGTGGCGGACGAGCCGCACGCCGGGAGGTTCTGGATCGACAACTGGTAGGAGTTCGCTGCTCCGCTGAAGCCGTAGATCCGGAAGTAGTAGTACCCGGTGCTCAACACGTTCGTGACGCTGACACTCTCGCTGTCCGTGGTGCCCGTCGACGAGTCGACGAGCGTGAGGCTCGGGTCGAACATCTGCATGTCGACGTCGCCGTTCGCGTGCGTGAACGAGATCGAGGCGGCGATGCCGTGCGGCGCGTTGACGAACACGCGGAACCAGTCGTCGTCGTTCGGGCACGCCTGGAGCAGCGTCGGGCCGAACGGCGCGGAGACGGTGGACGCGGTGCCGGAGCTGTCGTTGTTCTCGTAGCCGTCGTCGACGCGGCTGGACGCGACAGTGATCGGCTGCTTGAAGTGCGTCGTGTCGTTGCTGGTGAAGGTCGAGTCGCCGACGTACCCGTCGTGGGTCACGATGCCGCCGACGTACCACGTGCCGGGCGTGAGAGCCGCGGGGATCGACGTCGCGAGGTCGTACGTGCCCTGTGCGTTGGTCGGGAACGACGAGAACGACCAGTCACCGATCAGCACGTCGCCCGTCGAGATCGTGCGGTTCGTCGACAGGTAGATGCGGATGTGGACGTTGCTCAGGTTCGTCGAGCCGGTGTTCTCGATCGTGATGCCGCGGACCGTGATCGGCGAGCCCTGGATGAAGTAGGTGCCGCCGACGTGTGAGCTGACGAGGCTGCCCGTGCCGTCGACGTAGTGCGAATGCACCGCCATGTCGGTGATCGACGGGAGCGTCGCCGAGCCGTTGTACTGCGCGCGGATCAACCCGGCGTCGCCGCGGTGGACGGTCAAATCGGACTGGACGTACCCCAGGTAGTAGGCGTGCATGACCGAGGTCGTGTTGTAGCTGTAGCTCTCGTTCTGCGTGATCTCGCCCCACGAGTGGCCGAGCTCATGCATCACGACCGGCTGGTAGGCGATCCACGAGCTGTTGTCCTCGGCCGCGATCAGGTCGCTGGTCCACGTCTGCGAGGGGTTGAAGAGGACGTCCGACTCGCTGATCTGGCAGCACGCGCACGGCCACGAGAAGCACGTCATTGCGAGCGCCGTGCCCCAGTTGAAGCCCCACTGCGAGTTCAGGTCCGTGTTCGACGGGAAGCCGCCGAACTCGTTCACGCTGTTGCGGCCCCAGGTGCCGTTGCTCGCGAGGACGCGGTAGAGGTCGGCGTACTGGTTCCACGCCCACATCGCGCCTTCGTTGTAGGTCCAGTTCCAGAAGCCGCTCGGCACCTCCTCCATGTTGAGGAAGACCGAGTGGTAACCGCACGCGGAGAGACTGTCGACCGCGCGCGCGGCCGGCACGGCGAGCAGCGCCGTCGCGGCCAGCGAGATCCAAAGGGTGTTGCGCTTCATGTTCTCTTCCTTGCTTGTCTGTTTGTGTGTGTGTGGGTTCGCGACGCGGTGACGGTCACTTGCCGGAGCGCGGCTGCGACTTCTTCAGCTCGCCGATGGCCTTCGCGAACGCGGCGAGGTCGAGAACCTTCGCCGGCTGGTTCGGCTGCGTCAGCGTGCTGACGACGGCGGTCTGCTGCGGAGTGGAACCGACCGGCGCCGGCACCGAGACGCCGCCCGTGTCCACCGAGCCGCCGGACGCGATCATGGGATTGCCCCAGGTGATCGCGCCGTTGCTGATCGACTTCACGTGGTCGGTCGTGACGAGCGTGCCCTTCGCGAGCTGCTCGATGCCGCGGCCGCCGTTCGCGAGCGGGTAGGCCACCTGCGTCGCGCGGTCATGGATGATCGACATCAGTCCCTGCGGGCCGCCCACGATCGGGTCGGCGTAACGGAGGCCGTCGTGGAACGCGAAGATCACGACCTCGTCGTCGTTCTTGAACGTCGGAACGTCGGAGACGCGGAACTCGCCGCCTTCCGGCAGGCGGCCGCCGGCGAAGGTGAGCGTGATCTCGTTCCCCACCGCGACGCCGTCCTTCTGGAACATCAGGTTCTGCACCTCGAAGGTGACGTGCGTGAAGGCGACCGTGTTGTCCTTCAGCGTGACCACTTCTTCGCGCTGCGACTTCACCTTGCCGGCGAAGCCGATGTCGGCCTTCTTGACGATCTCGGCAATCTCCATCTTGGGTTGCGACGCGAGCGCCGTCGACGCGAGCAGCGTCGCGGCGGCGAGCGATGTGATGCGGACCATTCCTCGCATGGGAATCCTCTCCAGTAATGCGTGCCGCGGCGGAACGCGGCGCGCGGGGTTCGAGCTTCGGACGCTACGCAGCGCCCTGACGAGCATCCAGTTCGGCGTCGGACCGCTTGGGTCGCCCGTCGTTCACGGGTCGTCCAGTTCCGACGAGGCCGCGAAACACGGCATCGCGAGGTCGGGCCCCCCGGGAAAAACCGGCGGGAATCGAAAGTGTGAACTGTCGCCGGTCCGGGTCGGGGGCGTCGCGCGCTCCGATCGACGCGCCGCGCGCCGAGAGCCCGCGCCGCGGCGTTCGCAACGCGCCATTCCGGAGGGTGAGCGCGGTTTCCGCGCGCCGGGTCAGCTCTTGAAGAGCTGGTCCATCCGCTGGGAGAGGAACGCGAGCCGCTTGCGGTCGCCGCCGCGGACTTCCGCGGAACCCCAACCGGAGAAGCCGACGTCGTCGAGCGCCTTCATGACGGCCGGCCAGTCGACGTCGCCCTCGCCGAGCTCGACGTCGAACCCCTTCCACAGTCCCTCGGCGTCGCGCTTCTTCCGGCTGAACTCCTTGATGTGGAGCTTGTGCACACGCTTGCCGAGGATCTTGATCCACTGCTCGGGCCAGCCATAGTTGACGACGTTGCCGACGTCGAAGTGCCACGCGACGACCTGCGGGTCGAACTGGTCGACGAAGCGCGCGGCCTCCAGCGGCGAGAGCAGGAACTGGTTCCAGACGTTCTCGACCGCGATCTTCACGCCGCGCGCGTGCGCGCGCGGCACGGCTCGGCGCATCTCGGCCGTCGAGCGGTCCCACGCCTGGTCGTACGTCACGTCCTTGTTCACGACCGCCGGCACGAGCAGGACGGAGTCGCCGCCCCAGGTCGCGCAGTCATCGATCGCGCGCTCGAGCGCGGCGACGCCCTTGTCACGGACGGCGGCATCGGGGTGCGAGAGCGTGTCGCTCCAGTGCTTCGAGTCGACGACGCCGTGCACTTCCAGGCCGCTCTTCTCCTTCGCGCGGAGGATCTCGTCGGTCTGCAGGTCGCACGGCGAGTCCATCTCGACGCCTTCGAACCCGCAGTCGCGGATCAGCTGGAACTTGTCGGCGAGCGGCAGCGGCTCGTCGACCATGCCGATCATCAGCGCCTTCTTGATCGACCGCCGGGTGACGGCCTCTCCCGCGGAGGGAGGGAACACGCAGCCACTCGCGAGCGCGCCCGCCGCGCTCGCAGCCGAAGCGATCAGGAAACCGCGACGATCGAGCATGCCGCGGTTCACGCGAACTTCGTCTTGCCGGGGATCGCGATGACGACCTTGGGCGCCGACGCGGCGTCGTAGTGGTCGGGGCCGAGGTGCTCGGCCGAGTGCATCGCCTGATCCCAAGTGATCGTCTGGCCGGTGTAGGCCGCCATGCGCGCCATGATCGCGAGCATCGTCGAGCGCGTCATCCAGTCGCCGTCGTTGATCGGCGTACCGGCGCGGATCGCGGCGAACAGCTCGTCGTGCTCCTGCTGGTACATGTCGTTGCCGTCGCCTTCGTATTCCCACGCGTGCTTGCCGTCGATCTTGAGGAGCGGCGTCCAGCCGTTGCAGAAGCCGGAGCCTTCGTCGCCCCAGACCCAGTCGCTGTTGTCGGTGGAGCAGCCGTCGATCTGCCGGCACATGTGGAAGCCCTTCGCGCCGTCCGCGTAGTCGAACGTCACGCCGAAGTGGTCCCACACGTCGCCGCGCTCTTCGCCGAAGCGCGCCTGGCGACCGCCGATCGCCGTGCAGGACAGCGGCGGCGCGTCCTTGAACGCCCAGGCCATCTTGTCGAGCGAGTGCACCGCCTGTTCCGCGATGTGGTCGCCCGAGAGCCAGGTGAAGTGCTGCCAGTTGCGCAGTTGGAAGTCGATCTCGCTCCAGCTCGGGTCGCGCTTCTTCGTGCCGAGCGGCGTCGCGTTGTAGGTCGAGTAGAACGCGAGGATCTTGCCGACCGCGCCCTCGTGCAGGCGCTTCCACATCTCGCGGTGGCGGACGCTGTACCGCCAGCAGAAGCCGGCGACGAGCGAGAGCTTCTTCGCGCGCGCGGCGGCGACGGTCTCCATCACCGAGCGCACGCCCGGCGCGTCGACGGCCATTGGCTTCTCACAGAACACGTGCTTGCCCGCCTCGATCGCCGCCTTCAGGTGCGCGGGACGGAAGTGGGGCGCCGTGGCGAGCAAGACGACGTCGACGTCGGACGCGATCAGCTTCGCCGCGCCGTCGAAGCCCGTGTAACGGTGCTCGGGCGCGACCTTGACGCGCGCGTCGAACTGGTCGCCGAGGGCCTGCTTCAGGTTGCCGAGCGCGTTTTCGATCTTGTCGCCGAACACGTCGGCCATCGCGGTGAGGACGACGGAGCCTTCTTCCGCGGAGACCGCCTGCATCGCGGCGCCGGTGCCGCGGCCGCCGCAGCCGATCAGCCCGACCTTCAGCACGTCGGCGTGCTTCGTCGCCGCGTCAGCGCGACGCGTGAGCGCGAACGGTGCGAACGGGGCGAAGAGCGCCGCGGCCGCGGAGCCCTTCAGGAATCGCCGGCGCGAGAGGTCGAGCTGCGGCACGGCGAAGCCGGGGAAGCGGATCGGATCGGACGGGCGCGGGGTCATGGGTTCTCCGGTTTCTTGTCGCACACGATGCGGAAGCCGACGAAGCCACCGTCGGTGAGCCACCACGGGCTCTTCGGCACCTGCGGGTCGTTCGCGTTCCACGCGGGCACCGGTGTCTTGCGCGACGTCGCGGTGCAGTCCTTCGCGAGGTCCTTGAAGCTGCCGCCGCACACGGTGGGCTTGCCGTTCTCCTTCACCGCGTACTCGGCCGCGTTGCCGTGCATGTCGAACACGCCGAACGCGTTCTTCGACTTCTCGCCGCACGGGTGCGTCTTCTTCCCGCTGTTCGCACTCGTGCTCTACTTTGTGTTTCGCGATCCGCGGCTCATGGTGATGGTCGGCGGGTTCGTCCAGGGAACAATGCTGCCCCTGATTTCCGGCGCCGCACTCT
>CAZOLL010000092.1:0-2011 GCA_964580365.1 uncultured Phycisphaeraceae bacterium | reverse complement strand
TGTTCTCCTTCGTCCACGCGATCGTGCTCACGCACTTCTCGTCGTCGCCGCACGACCACGCGCTCTTCGCGCCGGCGCGGCACGCGTACTCCCACTCGTGCTCGGTGGGGACGCGGTACTTCTTGCCGGTGCGCGCCGACAGCCAATCCGCGAACGCCTTCGCACTCGCGTACGAGACGGAGATCGCGGGGTATCCCGCGTGGCCGTAGCCGCGGTCGGCGAGGACGTAAGGCTTGCTGGGCCGCGCGACCGCGTCGATCTCCTTCTGGCGCGCGGGGTCGGGTGCGTCCTGCGCGAACACGAACGCGTCGAACGCGTCCCAAGTGATCTCGGTGGTGCTGATCCAGAACGGCGCGACCTCGACGGTGCGCTTGCCGTCCTTCGCGTTGGGATCGGAGGGGTCTTCGAACTCGAGCGTGCCGCCCGGCACGGCGATCATCTCGATCGACACGGGCGTGCCCGTTATGGTCTCGGCGAACCGCTCGGGGTCCGCGTGCGCCGCGGCGTTCGCCGCCACGCCCTCGTCTCCGCCCGGTGCCACGCCGACCTGCGCGCACAAGGTCGCGCCGTCGTGCGCGCACAAGGTCGCGCCGACGAGCGCGCACAAGAAAGAGGAGACGATGAGAAGCCGAAACCCGCTCCGCGCCGCGACGCTCGCCGTCATCCTGTCGATCCCTGCGTGTTTGTTGACGGGTTCCAGGGCGGGAGAATATCGAAACGCGCTGTCGCCGTCTCGGAGCTTGTTCGACGGGAAGACGCTCTCCGGGTGGACGCCGCGCGGCGGCCGCTACGACGGCGACGCCGCGTGGGGAGTCGAGGACGGCACGATCACCGGGCGCGTGAACGCCAAGAACGAAGGCGGACTGCTCTACACCGAGAGGAAGTACACGAGCTTCGACTTCGAGTGCGACACGCAGCTCGACGCGCCGTTCGACTCCGGCATCTTCGTGCGCATGGCGCCGCCGCCGGCGGGGAAGGGGATGCAGATCACGCTCGACGACCGCGACGACGGAGAGATCTGCGCGCTCTATGCCGACGGGTTCCTGCTGCACAACGAGGCGGCGCGCCGCTTGTGGAAGCCGAACGATTGGAACCGCCTGCGCGTGCGCGTCACCGGCTTCGACATGCGCGTCGAGACCTGGCTGAACGGCGAAGCGGTCACCGACTTCACGCTGCCGAAGAACGAGCCCGGCTACGCGCCGACCGGCTTGCTCGGGGTGCAGGTGCACGGCGCGCGCAAAGACCCCGCGCAGAACGCGGCGCGCTTCAAGAACCTCTCGATCCGCGAGCTGCCCGTGATCGCCGAGGAGCCGTCGGTGAAGGACGGCTGGACCGACCTGCTCGCCGGCGGCCCGCTCGGTCAGTTCACCGTGGAGGGGAAGGAGGAGGGCTACCGCTTGTCGGGTGGAGTTCTGACGATCCCGTGCGAGGAGCCGTACGGCGAGCTGCGCTCGAAGCAGGACTACCAGGACTTCCAGCTCCGCCTCGAGTTCGCCGTCGGCGAGGGTGCGAACAGCGGCGTCTTCCTCCGTGCGAAGCGCGAGGACAAGGACCCCGCCTACTCCGGCTGCGAGCTGCAGATCCTCGACGACGCGAACTGGGAGCGCCTCACCGGCGATCACCTGAAGCCGTGGCAGCTCTGCTCGAGCCTTTACGGCGCGGTGCCCGCCGGCGAGAAGGAGCTGAAGCCGACCGGCGAATGGAACCTGCTCGAGGTGCTCTACCGCGGCGATCGACTTGCGGTCGCGCTGAACGGCCGCACGCTGTACGACGTCCGCACCGGCGACCTCGAGGAAGCGAAGCCCCCGTTCGCGGAGCGCGCAAGGACCGGTTTCATCGGCCTGCAGCGGCACGGAGGCAGCAAGCCCGGTGCATGGGTGAAGGTGCGCAACGCGTGGGTCAAGCCGGAGTGATGCGACCCGATCACTCGAACGCCGCCCGCGGAATCGCGAGCGGGTCGAGGCGGCCGTGGGGGAAGGTCGCGTGGACGAGCTGCCACGAGCGCGGTGAG
>CAZOLL010000091.1:0-11575 GCA_964580365.1 uncultured Phycisphaeraceae bacterium | reverse complement strand
TCGTGCTCGACGACTGCCTCTCGGCGGTCGACGCCGAGACCGAGGCCGAGATCCTGAAGCGGCTCGCCGACAAGATCGCCGGACGCACCGCCGTCATCGTCTCGCACCGCGTCGCGGCGCTCGGCCTGGCGGACGAGGTCGTGGTGCTCGACGAAGGACGCGTCGTCGAGCGCGGCGCGCCGAAGGACCTGCTCGCGAAGAAGGGCCACTACTGGAAGCTGTTCCAGCGCCAGCAGGCGGAGGAAGAGTTCGAGCGCATGCTGGTCGCCGCCGACGGCGACGCCGGCGACTCCACCGCCGCCGCGCACCCGGGAGCTCCGTCGTGAGCGACGAGCACCAGGACTTCGAGACCGTCGGCAAGGCGTTCGACCGCGACCTGCTCAAGCGGCTGCGCCCGTTCGTCGCGCCGGACACTTCGTCGTTCGTGCTCGGCCTGGTGCTGATGTTCGTGTTCACGGGCATGCAGGTCGTCGGCCCGCTGGTGCTCGCGCGCGCGGTCGACATCGGCCACGAGGTCGTCGCGGTGCGGGTCTCCGGCGGCGCCGTCGATACCGCTCCCTTCGTGAAGCACGCGCTCCTGCTGGCGGGGTTGTTCCTCCTCGTCGTGAGCATCGGCTTCGCGGCGCGCTACGGGCAGTTCGTCGTGTTGAACCGTGCGGGCCTGCGCGTGCTGCACCGCATCCGCACCGCGCTCTTCGGTCACCTGCAGCGCGTGCCGGTGTCGTACTTCGACAAGAACCCGACCGGCCGCCTCGTGACGCGCGTGACGAACGACGTCGAGACGCTGAACGAGTTGTTCACGTCGGGCGCCGTCACACTCGTCGGCGACGTCATCACCATCGTCGCGCTGCTCATCACGATCTTCTTCCTCAACCCGCGGCTCGCGATGATCGCGGCGATCGGCGTGCCCGCGTTCGGCATCGGGTCGGCGTACTTTCGCATCCGATCGCGCCAGGCGTACCGCGAGACGCGCACCGCGATCGCGCGCGTCACGTCGTGGCTCGGCGAGTCGATCGCCGGCATCCGCGTGCTGCAGTCGTTCGCGCGCGAGGACAAGGCGGGCAGGAACTTCGCGGACAGGAACCGCCGCTACCTCGAGACCAACCTGCGCACGGTGTTCTACTTCGCCCTGTTCTTCCCGGTGATCGACCTGCTCGCGGTCGCGATCCAGGGCGGCGTCTTCTGGCGCGGCGCGGTCGAGATCCTCGGCGGCGCGATCACCTTCGGCGCGTTCATCGCGTTCTGGCAGTACCTCGGCTTCATCTTCGACCCGCTGCGCGAGTTGGCGGAACGGTACAACGTGCTCCAGTCGGCGATGGCGTCGGCGGAGCGCGTCTTCCACGTGCTCGACGCTCCGGCGGAGACGCCGGACAAGGACGGCGCGAAGGACGCGGGCCGCCTGCGCGGCAAGGTCGAGTTCGAGGACGTGAAGTTCTCCTACCGCGCCGGCTCGCCGGTCCTGAACGGGGTCACCTTCACGATCGAGCCGGGCGAGACGGTCGCGCTCGTCGGCGCGACCGGCGGCGGGAAGACGACGATCACGCAGCTGCTCGCGCGGTTCTACGACCCCGAGTCCGGCGTCGTGCGGCTCGACGGCGTCGACCTGCGCGACTACCAGCGCCGCTCGCTGCGGCGCGGCATCGCGTACGTCCCGCAGGACGTGTTCCTGTTCACCGGAACGGTGATGGAGAACCTCGCGATCGGCGGCCTCGGCGTCGGCGAGGAGCGTGCTCGCGCGGCGGCGAAGGCGATCGGCGCCGAGCCGTTCATCGAGCGCTTCAAGGACGGCTACCGGCACGTGCTCGCCGAGCGCGGCCAGAACCTCGCCGCCGGCGAGCGCCAGCTCCTCGCGTTCGCGCGCGCGCTCGCCGTCGATCCGTCCGTCCTCATCCTCGACGAAGCGACCGCGAACGTCGACCCGAACACCGAGGCCGAGATCCAGCGCGCGATCGCGACCCTGCTCGCGGGACGCACGTCGCTCGTCATCGCGCACCGCTTGTCCACGATCCGCCGCGCGTCGCGAATCCTCGTGCTCCACCACGGGCAGATCCGCGAGCAGGGCACTCACGAAGAATTGATGAAGCGGGGCGGCATCTACAGCCGTCTCTACCGATTGCAGTTCTCGGGCGCGGAGGCGTCGGGTCGCCTGATCGGCGATCGATCGGTGACCAGCTCGACGTGACGCGAGGGCAGCGCGTCGCGAACGCGCGCGAAGAGAAAACACGATTGGCCCGTTACCGAGCGGCGTGACACCCGTTCTAGGGGGCTGAAGAAGAACGGAGGTCCTGGATGTCCGATCGAGTCCGCTGCTTCGCCGCCTGCGCGGTCCTCGCCGCGCTCTGCCTCGCCGCGCCCGGCGCGACCGCCAAGTCGCCGGGCGCGTCGCCGTCCGCGCGACCGTCCAAGGGCGGTGCGACCGTCGACGAGTCGAAGAAGGTGGTCGACAAGTTCGTGAAGGGCCACTCTCCGCAGAAGGCGGACGAAACCATCACGGCGATCCTGGCGCGCGTTGCCGCCGACGTGCCGGCGTTCGCGCCGGGCACGAAGGACTCGGACCCGTGGCTCGAGTCGCTGCGCGCGATCGCGGCGTCCGTGTCGGGAAAGGGCGATCCGCCGGAGCGCCAGACGCTGAAGAAGGTGAAGAGCGCGAAGAGCCCGGCGGAGGAGCCCGGCTTCCCGCTGCCGACCGACCTGCGCTACCGCTTCGGTGACCGCGTGCTCGCGCCGGTCGACGCCGACGCCCGCGAGGCGAGGCGCGTGATCTCCGCGCTGCGCGCGGGCAAGGGGCTCTCGACCACCGACCTGTCGCCCGGCGCGCGGTTGACCGCGCTCCTGCACGGCGCCGTTCCCGAACTCGAGATCGCGATCGCTCAGATCGAGCGCGAACTCGACATCGACGATTCACGGGACGAGTTCCAGCGCTTCCTCGAGTCGTGGCGCAACGGCGGCCCGCACGGCGACGAGTCGTTCTACGAGGCGCTCGATCGCACCGCGGGCAGCAAGGAAGCGGTGTTCTTCTACGACGCGATGCTCGCGGACTTCGTCTCGCGCTTCGGCGGCGAGGAAGCCAAGCGCTGGAGCCTCGGCGCCCAGCACGCGCACAACCAGGACTCGTTCCTCACGCTCCGCCAGTACCGCGGGATGATCGAAGCCACGGCGCTCGCGCTCACGCTGCCGCCAGACGTGGCGATGCCCGAGCGGTTGTCGCGCTACGACTACGGCTTCGTCGTCTCCGGCAAGCTGTCCTACCGGGACGAGCTCGACCTCCGGCTCGAGGACGCCGGCGGCGACGCCCGCAAGGTGGTCCAGTTCGTCAAGGACTTCCTCTCCGCGCACAAGATGCCGACCACGCTGTGGGAGGCGTACGACCCGCTCGCCGACTTCCATCTCGCGCGCGAGACGAAGGTCTCCGCGCTCGTCATGCGGAAGAACGTCGCCGCGGACGAGCTTGCGAAGCAGCTCCAGACCGCACGCAACGAGCTCGCGGCGAAGATCGCGACGGCGACGCGCGCGGCGATCGAATCGTCGCCGTAGGACGGCGTCCGGCGCGCGAACTCGCAATCCTTGGCACGAAGACGCGGTCCCGGCCGCTTCGGGGCTCGCGAAGAGGCGCGCGTCCGTGTTGAGATCGCCTCGCCAACCGACACCCCGGGAGTCGTCATGTTTCGTGCCGCGCTCGCTCCGCTCGCCGTTCTTTCCGCGCTCGCGTTGGAGTCCTCCTCGTTCGCCGGCGACCGCGACTACTTCATCTCGGTGCCCGCGAAGGACATGGTGGTCCGCATCGACGCGGTCACGCTGCAGGCGACGCCGTTCCTCGTCAACCTGAACACGCCGTTCTACGGCTTCCACGTTCAGAACGGGGACTTCTACCTCCCCGACCACGGCTTCGGGACGATCCTCCGCATCGATCCGAACGGCACGCCGACTCTGCTCACCTCGGGCGGATACCTGACGTCGCCGGTGGCGCTGCTCACCGACCCGGCAGGCGGGTTCATCGCGACCGACCTGTACCAGCACACGGTCGTTCACGTCGACAACGCCGGCAACCAGACGCTGATCCACGACGCGGTCACGTCGGGCGGACTGCTCTACGGGCCCGGCGGCCTCGACTTCGACCCCGACGGCAACCTGTTCGTCGCGAACAACACGGGCGACACGATCGTGAAGATCGACCCGGCGAACAACATCACGCTGTGGAGTGCGTCGCCCTTGATCAAGACGCCCGGCGGCATCGCGATCGACGGCTGCGGCAACATGTTCGTCGCGATGTACGACGGGGGCAGCATCGTCCGCTTCCGCCTCGACACCGGCGAGGCGGAGATCTTCGCGCAGGACTGGTCGAAGATGATCCGACCGAACGACCTCAAGATGTCGCGCGGCGGCCGCCTGCTCACGACGACGCGCCTCTCGAACCTCGTCGAGATCGACGCGCTCGGCCACGTGAACGAGTTGTTTCGCGACTCGGCGTACTCGGACGTCCTCGGCGTCTCGGTGCCGATCGACTGGCAGCCGTGCACGGGCCGCGGCATCGCGTACGGCACGGGCCTCGCCGGCAGCGGCGGCTTCGTACCGCAGCTGCGCGCGATCTTCTCGCCGTGCCCCGGCGAATCGTTCGCGCTCGAGTGGAGAGACTTCCTCGGCGGCTCGTCGGCGATCCTCATCGCAGGCCTCGCACCCGCGAACGTCAGCGCGCTCAGCGGCACCGTGCTCGTCGACCTGACGCCGCCCTCCGTCGTCGCGCTCGTCGCGCTGCCCGGCGCCGGCGCAGGCGCGGGCGACCTGCGCGTGAAGTTCGAGCTGCCGGCGCTCGCGGGGCTGACCGGCCTGCACATCTACACGCAGTGCCTCGGCGCCGACCCCGCCGCCCCATCGGGCGTGTCGTTCTCGAACGGGCTGGAGCTGATCGTCGGTTCGTGATGCGGGGCGGGATTCGCTGATTCCCGCGGTGGCGCGGCGCGAAGGTCTCCACCTGCTCGGCCCCGGCGACAACTACCAGACCGCGAACTCGTTCGACTGAACGCCGCATGCGCGCCGTCTGCTCGGCCGCCGACGTCCCCTACCCGCGCTTCGTCCACCCCAGCCGTTCCAGCTCGTCCGCGAGTCGCTTCGCGTACAGCAAGTGGCCGTCCTTGCTCGGGTGGTACGCATCGATGAACAGCGGCGATCGGTCGGGCGCGAACGCCTGCCCGCCGGCTTCTTTCGAGAGCTCCGCTTCGCGGTCGCGGAACAGTCGGCGCACATCGACGCTCGGGATGCCGCGGCGCTTCGCGCATTCGAAGATCGCGCTCGAGTACTGCTGCGTCGTCGGGAGGCGCATCTCGCAGTCGACGCGGCGCGGCGGAGAAACGAGCATGCACTTGCCGCCGTCGGCGGCGACGGAGGCCGCGAGGGATTCGAGCGCGGCGGAGAACGCCTGCAGCGGGACGCGCGCCTGCACCAGGCCGCCTGCGGCGGGCGGCGCGTTGGTGTTCCCGGGCGCGATCGAGCGCAGCCAGCGCACGAACGCGTAGCGCTCGAGGAAGTGAACGACGCGGGCGCTCGTCTGCGACATCCGCAGGAGCTTCTCGGCGTCGCCGGTCCCCGGCGGGACGACGACCGCGTCGTTCGCGGTGCCGAACGCCGCGATCACGACGTCGGGGCGGAAGTCACGCACCTTGCCAACGTAGTACAGCGCGCCCTGAGCGGCGGAGAAACCGACGACGCCGAAGTTCAGGACCTCCGCCTGCACGCCTCGCTCCGCGAGCGCCGCTTCGAGGCGGCGCGACCACGAGTCGGATTCCGGCAGGCCGAAGCCGAACGTCGACGAATCCCCCATCGTGGCGATGCGCAGTTTCGCCCCGCGCTCGCGCGGGTAGTGCGGGCCGCGGTACCCATCCTCGTTGATCGCTTCGCCCTCGGCGATCGCGCCCGGTTTCGGCTCCCACAGCCACGTCAGGCTGAGGCGGAACGTGTCGGGGTAGGACTGCAGGACCGGTTCCTGCTCCGGCTTCCACACCGCGAGCCCGGACGGCGGCGGCGGGCCGAGACCGAACGTGACGCACACGAACTCGATCGACGCGAGGAGGATGAACGTCGCGAGCAGCGAGTAGACGATGCGACGCGGGATGGACGGCGGTCGGTGCTCCATGCGAGGCCCGCCATCATGCCGGTCGACGCCGAATCCTCCACCGGGAATGCGCGGACTCGAGCGGTGGCAGGCGCGTGCGCGATCAGAGCGCCGCGGCGCCGGCGGTGTGCGCGGGCGGCGGCTCCGCGGCACGAGAGGATCCGGCGAGCGAGTCGATCGCGCGCCGCGAGAGGAGCAGCTCGTGCTTCTCCGCCTTCGAGAGGGCTTGCGGTCCGCCCAGGCGGAAGCGCAGCGCGAGCCCGTCGATCTGGTGGCGCGCGAGCGGATCGACGGCGTCGCTCTCCTTCGGCAGGTTCGCCAAGTGGACTGCGCGCGCGGTCGGGTCGTCGAGCACGCGCACCAGACCGTCGCGCGGCGGCGTGCCGTCGTTCTGGTGGCGGCGCGCGTTCTCCTCCCGCAGTCGGCGCAAGAGGAACAGCGGGTTCGTCTCCTCCGGCGTGACGAACAGATGCATCGAGCGCGCGCCGAGCCCGGGGCCGACGCGGCTCGTGAACCAGGAGATCAGGATCGACGACGCCATGCCCGCGGTGACGGGCAGGAGCCACCAGAACAGGTCGTGCGCGAAGTTCCACGCGATCAGAGCCCACGCGACGCCGAGCACCGTCGTGCCCCAGTGGCGCGACACCGCCGTGAGGAACGGCGTGCCGACATCGTCACGCTCCTGCGCCGTCCAGCGCACGCGGCGGCCGAGCAGCGTCAGCACGACGAACTGCGTCTGCAGCACGGCGCGCACGGGCGCGAGCAGCATCGACGCCAGGCTCTCGAGCAGGACGCTCGCCGCGAGACCGACGCGCCCGCCGAAGCGCTCGACGCGCACCGCGTCGAACCACACCACCGCCGCGGCGAACGCCTTCGGCGCGAACAGCACCGCCATCACGGCGCCGAACATGACCGCGTTGTCGAACGTCGTCGAGATCGGCCAGATCGGGAACAGGGAGACCGTCGGGTCGAAGTAGCTGTGCCCGACGACGTGCTCGTGCACCGCCTGCGCGGTCGAGAGGAGCAGCAGGAGGATCCACAGCGGCGACGAGACGAACGCCATGATCCCCATCAAGAGGTGCACGCGGCTGACGAAGTTGAGGCCGGGGAGGAACAGGAGGCGCGCGTGCTGCAGGTTGCCCTGGCACCAGCGACGGTCGCGCGCGGCCGAGTCGACGAGGGTCGGCGGCGGCTCCTCGTAACTGCCCGCGAGCTCGACCGCGAGGTGCACCGAGTACCCGGCGCGCCGCATGAACGCGGCCTCGACGAAGTCGTGGCTCATGATGTTTCCGGACAGCGGGCCGTTGCCCGACAGCCGCGGCAGGCGGCAGTGCTCGCGGAACGGCTTCAGGCGGATGATCGCGTTGTGGCCGTAGTAGTTGCCCTCGCCGCCCTGCACGAACGAGAGTCCGGCCTGGAACAGCGGGCCGTACACGCGCGCGGAGAATTGCTCGATGCGGCCGAACAGCGTGTTCTTGTTCGCCGGCACCGGGGGCGCCTGGATGATGCCCGCGGTCGGGTGGCGCTCCATCAACCGCACGAGGTCGACGAGCGTGCGGCCGCGCATCACCGAGTCGGCGTCGAACACGATCATGTAGCGGTAGCGGTCGCCGTGGCTCGCGCAGAACTCGGCGATGTTGCCGGCCTTCTGCTCGGTGTTCTTCGCGCGCTTGCGATAGTGGAGGCGGTTGCGGTCCGAGAGGTCTTCGCGCAATTCCGCGTACACGACCTCCTCGTCGACCCACACGTCGGGGTCGGTCGTGTCGCTCAGCACGTGGAAGTCGAACGAGCCGAGGTGCCCGGTGCGCTCCAGCGAGTCGTACGTCGCGCGGATGCCGGCCGCGACGCGCTGCGGGTCCTCGTTGTGCACCGGCACCACGATCGCGCTGCGCACGCGGAGCGGCTCGTCCTCGCGGATGCCGGCGATGGTCTCCGTGACCTCGAGCGGGTCGCCGCGCATGACGCGGACGAACACGCCGCAGACCGCGATCCAGAACGAGATCGCGAGCGGGAACGCGAGCAGCGTGAAGAGGCCGAGGCACGCCATCTCCAGCTCGGACCAACCGTTCGTGGCGAGCAGGCCCGCCATGCGGTCGATGCCGAGCGCCACGCTCGCGAGCACGAGCGCGATGAAGACGAGGCGCCGCAGGCGGACGTGCGGGCGACGCATCGCCGTCGTGCGCGGGGTGACCTCCGCGCCGGCGGCGGGAAGCGTGCGGTTCATGATTCTCCCCACGGATGCACCCACGTCTCGGAGACGGCCGCGCCCTCGTGCAGCAGCTCGGCGCGCAGTTCGGTCGGTTCGTCGCCGTCGGTGACGACTCGGAACGAGAGGCGCAGCGTCCCGCGGACGGGGTTCCTCTGCAGCACGACGTTCTTCACCGAGCCGCGGCCGACGGTCACCTTCGCTTCCGGCAGCGGGTCCGCGAGCGGGCCGTCGCCGGCGAACTCGAGAACGAACAACGAGGTCTCCTCCTCGATGCCGGCGTGGATGCGCGTCGACACCACGCGGAGCTGCGGTCCGCCCGCGGGTTCGGAGCTGGTCGCGGACAGCACGTAGTCGAAGGCACGGCTGTCGCCGACCGCCATCGGTCGATCGGGCACGAAGTACGCGACGACGTTGTCGAACACTTCCTGCGCCGTCGGGATCTCGACCAGCTCGACGTGGCCGGAGTCGAAGCCGGCGTGCGGCTCGACCCACAGGCTCGGGCGGTTCTCGAAGCGGCTCTCGAGGTCCTCGTAGTCGTCGAAGCGCCGGTCGCGCTGCATCAGTCCGAAGCCGGACAGGCCCGCGCCGTCGAAGCGCGACACGCGATGCGTGCGCGGCGGGTTGTCGAGCGGGCGCCAGATGCGCCGGCCGGCGGCGCAGACGAGCAAGCCGTCGCAGTCGTGCACTTCCGGCCGGAAGTCGTCGACCTCGCGCGTGCGGTTCTCGCCGAACAGGAACATGCTCGTGAGCGGCGCGAGCTCGAGCTTCTTCACCTCACGGCGCGCGAACACCTCGGCGTGCACTCGCACGAGCGTCGTCTCGCCCGGCGTGACTTCGATCTCGAACGCGCCCGTGACGCTCTTGCTGTCGAGCAGCGCGAAGAGGAGGATGCCGACGTCGCCCGCCTTCGGCTCGCGGATCCAGAACTCGCGGAACAGCGGGAACTCCTCGCCGCGCGGCTCGGCGGTATCGATGGCGAGGCCGCGCGCCGACGAGCCGTAGACCTGTCCCTTCGCGAGCGGGCGGAAGTAGGACGCGCCGAGGAAAGCGATCACCTCGTCGAGATAGTCCGGACGATTGATCGGCGCGTGCAGCCGGAAGCCCGCGAAGCCGAGGTTCGGCGGGAAAGCGTTCGCGTCCGGCGTCGCGCTCTTCGGGTACTCGAAGGCGGTCGGATCGAAGCGGACGTCGGCGACGCCGTCGGCGGTGAGGACGTGGACGTCGACGCGCGGGCGGTAGAGGTATCCGCGGTGGAAGAACTGCGCCGTGAACGGCAACCCCGCGTCGCGCCACAGCGCGTGGTCGGGTCGGAAACGGACGTCGCGGTACTCGTCGTAGCTGAGCTTCTCGAGCGCCGGCGGGAGCGGCGCCTGATTCGGGTCCGAGAACTCGTTCGTCGCGAGCGTCTCTGCGATGCGCCGCACCGTCTCGAACTCGAAGCGCGCGCGCGGCACCTCGGCCTTCGCGCCGTCCTGCGGGCCCGCGGCGGCGATGGAGCCGGAAATGCAGAAAAGGACGGCCGCGACGAACAGCGTCGAGCGGCGCACGAGGGTCGGGTCGTGCCGGGACATCAGGTCTCTCAGGGTTCCGGGTCGGGTTCTTCGTCCCCGTGGACGCACGGGGCGCGCGGAGTACGACGATGCAGAGACCGCGACGGGGGTGCGACGAACTGCCCGACGACCCCCGCATCGGGCGGAAACCGTTTCGATCACTGACGTTGAGAGCCGCGGAGGAAATGCTCCGGACCGCGGCGACGGAGACGAACCGCCGGGCTCGTCCGCTCGCGGGTCGAAGATTTCGCCGCCGTGCGGCGGCCGGTCACTCGATCGAGAGCCCGTTCCAGATCGAGATCGACTTGCGGCCGCCGGCGTCGCCGGCGGACCCGTTCCAGATCGCGACCGCGAAATTGACCCGCGCGCCGGTCGCGAGGTCGACCTCGGTCGAATCGCGCGCGACCAGCGCGCGACGCATCACCACGATCCACTCGCCGTTCGCGTTCGCGGCGTTCACCGCGATCGACTTCGCTCCCTCGAACGCGTGGAACGCGTGCGCGGGACCGGTCGACTCCACCGACGCACCTTCACGCTCGGGCGCGACCAGGCCGCCCGGCAGCCGGGCGCGCGGCACGTCGGTCACCGGTCCGTCGTCCGGTCCGATGTCCGGTTCGAGCAGATCGAAGAGACCCGCGAGTCGATCGGGGTCGAACGCGTGCCAGTGCCACAGGTTGACCGGGTGATCGGCCGACCCCATGCCGAACAGCGGCGGCTCGGCCTCGGCCGTGAACTGCAGCGCCGCGCCGTCGGGGAGGCGCGTGCGCGACGCGACGCGGTCGTCCGCGGTCGGGTCCGGCCAGCGCAGGCGGATCAGGACGTCGTGTCCGTCGTGGAGCGCCGCGACGTGCGCCTCGAGGATCGCGTCGGCGCGTCCCGAGAACGGCGAGAGCACGACGCGCGCTTCGGTCGCCGCGCTCCACTCGGACCCGCGCGGGTCGCTCGGCAGCGCCGCGACCCGCTTCGCGACGACGTCGACGCGGCGCTGCCGCCAGCGCGCGTCGGCGTCGGCCGGGATCAGCGAACGCACGAACACCGTGAGCGCGCCCAGCTCGTTCAGCGACAGCGGCGTCGGAGGCATCAACCGCCCCGGCATGCCGGCGCGGATGCGGCGCGCGAGGTCTTCGAGCGAGGTCCCGCCTTTCCACGGGCCGCGCGTGAGGTCGCGCGCGGTCGGGTAGTCGCGGTCCGACCAGTCTCCGCGCGGGCCGTTGCCCCTTGCGTCGTCGCCGTGGCAGGCCGCGCAGTAGCGCCCAAACAACGCCTTGCCGCGCGCGAGCACGTCTCCCGTCGGTTGCGGGAATTCCGGGAGCAGCGCGACGCCGGCCGGCGCCATGCGCCGGCGCGCGGCCTCCGCGGCGAGCGCGGGATCGAGGGTCTCGCCGCGGGCTTTCGCTTCGTCGAGCAGCCGCAGCGCGATGCCGGCCTTGGCGAGATCCACCACGCGATCGGCGAGGCGATCGCGGTCGGCCGGCGCGATCCAGTGGAACGACGGCATTCCGGAGCCGGCCACGCCGTTCTCGATCACCCGCACCAGGTCGCCGTGCGTCGGGACGCCGTTGTCGCTGCTCGCGAGCTGGAACAACCCCTCGCCGAAGTCGCGCGGGCGCGGCTTCAGCATCCGGGCGATCGCGCCGCGCGCGCGGCCGTCGGCGTCGTGGCAGACGGCGCAGTCGCGCAAGAACAGCTCGGCGCCGCGCGGATCGGACG
>CAZOLL010000090.1:0-11579 GCA_964580365.1 uncultured Phycisphaeraceae bacterium | reverse complement strand
ACCCGCTCGCGAGTCCGCGCGCCGCGTTCGACTGAGCGCGTCGGTCAGTCGCCGTGAGGAAGGCGCTTGCGCAATTCGGCGTACCAGCCGTCGAATGCCGTGTTCCCGCCGACGCCGCCGCGCCCGGACAATCGCTTCTTCGTCGCCTCCGCGAAGCGCTGCCGATCGTCGATCGACCTTCCTTCCAACCACGTCGACGTCCTCGGTCTCGAACTTCTCGATGCCCTCCCGGCCGGTCGACGCGACGATCACTTCGAGACCGACGAGGCTGAGGACCTCCTGCGCCACTTCGCGCACGGCGATGTCGTCGTCGATGATCAGCACGCGCGCGGGATCCGCGATCGCGCGCGTGATCGCGTCCCGTCCCGTCGCCGAGGCGATCGACCTCGCGATCGAGTCGAATGGGGATCCCTCGGCGGCTCCGTCACGGCTTCAACGCTTTCATCGCGGCCGCGAGCTGCGCGTCCGAACCTTCGACGGTGAAGTCCTGCGGCGCGGGCTCGACGAGCACGTCCGGCTCGACGCCGTTGCCGTCGAACAGCCGCCCGTCGGGACGGAAAGACGCCATCGAGGACAGTCGCACGGAGAACCCGCTCGCCGGCAACGCGTGCACGCGGGCGCGACCCGACCCGCCGCCGCTCGGCGTCCCGACCAGCATCACGCCGCGCGCTCCTTTCAATGCACCCAGGAAGACGTCGGTCGCGCTGAAGCAGCCGCCGTCCATCAGGACCGCCACGCGTCCGCGGAAGCGATCCTTCGCGTTTTCCGACGGGCGCAGCACGAGGAAGTGCCAGTCGCTGAACGCGCGCTCGTCGGGTGACCACTCCGGAGTGAAGTGCGACATCACAGCGTCGATCGCGCGGCGATCGGCGTCGTCGAACGTGCTCGACGACTTTTTGAACAAGAGACGGTCGGCGAGCAGGTCGTCCCGCGACGCGTCGTCGCCCGGCGTGAGGCGCAGCTTCGAGACGTTCGCGACGCGCGGGCCGTCGTTGCGGTCGAGCACGCGCGGCGCGACGAGCGCCAGCACGTCGCGCGTCCCGCCGCCGTTGCCGCGCACGTCGATGACGAGGCCGCGCGCTGCGGAAAAGCCGTCGAGTGCCTTCGCGATCTCCGCGAGCGCGCCGGCGTCGCCGGTCATCTCCGGGATGCGCAGGTAGCCGACGTCGCCGTCGAGGCGACGGCTCTCCGTGCGCGGCCACGCGCCGAACACCGGCGTCGTCCCGCCGATCGAGAGCCGTTGCTTCGAGCGATTCGCGCCGGCGGCGTCGCACAGCTCGATCTCGACCGCGTCGCGCGCCTCGAGGCCGAGCTCCTGTCGCGCCCACGCGAGGAAGCGCAGGTGACGTGCGC
This sequence comes from uncultured Phycisphaeraceae bacterium, assembly GCA_964580365.1. Lineage (GTDB taxonomy): Bacteria > Planctomycetota > B15-G4 > B15-G4 > JADJEK01 > CAZBOK01. The sequence goes on along the minus strand of CAZOLL010000090.1, from coordinate 10,226 downwards.
ACTGTTCGCGCACGAAGTGTGGCGCGCCGTCGGACGCGATCGTCGAGACGACGGCGATCCACTCCTCGATCGGACGACCGTCGATCGCAACGAGGAACGGGCGCTTCGCGTCGAGCAGCGTGGAGCGATCCGGCCGGAACGCGACGAAGCGCTCGCCGATGACGCCGAGCAGGAACGGCGCGTAACCGCGCGAAAGGAACGCGTCGGGTGGCTGGTCGAGGCGCGAGTGGCCGTCGCCGAGGCGCGCGAGCAGGCGCGTGAGGACGAGCGCGAACTCGCTCTCGGCGAGGTCTCCGTTCGTCTCCGACTCCGCCTCCGCGAACGCGGCCTCGATCGCGTCGGACCGGCGCGCGGCGTATGAATACCGCTCGTCGATCAGCGTCCGCAGCTCCGCGAGATCCCCGCGCATGGCGTCCTTCGTCAGCCGCGAGCCGCCGCGCTTTGTCTCGCGCTCGGCTTCGTCGTGCAGCTCGTTGTAGTCGTGTGCCCGTTTGCGGTTCGCGGCCGTCATCGAGACGCCCGGGAGCTTCTTCCGCTTCCCGTTCGCGCCGGCGACGACGAGGTCGACCTTCGACTTCGGCGCGCGGCCCATCTCGGTGAGCACCTGGACGAGGTCCTCGCTCAACCGCTTCTTCCACTTCTCGCGGTAGCGCGACTTCGCGAACTCGACGAGCTCTCGCGACGAGCGGCCGTCGAGCTCGACGAGCGTCCACCACTCGCCGTCGAGTTCGACGCTCGGCTGTTCGCCTTCGAACCGCATCGCGGTGAACGGCGCGAGTTTGTCGTAGGCCTCCTGCCGCGCGCCTGCGGGGGACGACGACGCGAGCGCGAGGAGGAGGAAGAGGGCGATTCGTCGCACGGCGACTCTCCGGTCCGGTGCGGTCCGATCACCGCACTCTCCTCACGACACCGCTGGCGCCTTCGCGGCGGGGTTTAGGATCGGAAAACATGAAGGAACGGGTCTCCGACCGACAACTGTGGAGCTGGTTGGACCGCTCGGCGCCGGAGCTGGAGCGCCACCTCGCGGAGAACCCGGACGACCGCGCGCGCGTCGACGCACTCTCGAGGTCGATTTCCGTCGCGGGCGATCTGCCCGATCGCATCGGGCCGTTCCGCGTCACGTCCTTGCTCGGCCTTGGGGGAATGGGCGTCGTGTACGCCGCGGAGCAGGACCATCCGCGTCGCTCGGTCGCGCTCAAAGTGATCCGCCCCGGGCTCGACGCCGACCCGCTGCTGGTGCGGATGTTCGATCGCGAAGTCGACGCGCTCGCGCGCCTCTGCCACCCCGGCATCGCGACGCTCTTCGAGGCGGGGCGCGGAGACCACGGCGAGCGCTGGTTCGCGATGGAGCGCGTGCGCGGCGATCCGCTCGACGAGTGGCTCGCGCGAGACGCGCGCTCGGCGGCCGAGCGGGCGCGGGTGTTCGCCGAGCTCGCGGAGATCGTCGCCTACGCGCACGCACAGGGCGTCGTGCACCGCGACCTGAAGCCGAGCAACGTCCTCGTCGGCGGCGACGGCAAGCCGAAGGTGCTCGACTTCGGTCTCGCGCGACTCGTGCGCGGCGCGGCGAGCGCGCCGAGCGACGCCGCGGCGACGGTCACGGCGTTCGCGGGGACGCCGCTGTTCATGAGCCCGGAGCAGGCGCGCGGCGACGCGGCAAAGATCGACGCTCGCAGCGACGTGTACACGCTCGGCGTCATCGGTCTGCGGATGCTCACCCGCCGCTCGCCGTACCGGGTCCCGGACGACGCTCCGCTCCCGGAACTGCTCGGCGCGATCGTGAACGAGGAGCCGCGCGTCCCGAAGGGCGACCTCGGCGCGGTGTTCGCCAAGGCGCTCGCGAAGGATCCGTCCGCGCGCTACGCGAACGCGGGCGAGCTCGCCGCCGACCTGCACCGCTTCCTCGCGCACCGCCCCACGCTCGCGCGTCCGCCGAGCATGACCCACCGCGCTCGTTGCTTCGTTCGACGCCGCCGCGCCGGGCTCGCCGCCGCGGTCTTCGTCGTCGCCGCGCTCGCGACCGCGCTGTGGTTTCGGTCCGACCTCGGCGAGCAGTTGCGCGCCGTGCGACTGGTCGGCGACGGCTTCCCCGAGTTGTCGCCATTCGCCGCCGTGCGCTGGGAGGAGAGCCAACCGATCGTGCGCGTCGACGACGACCGCTGGTATCGCGTCGTCGCGATCTCCGGCGAGCCGATCGAGCTCATCATCGGCGTGTGCAAGAAGGGCGCGGGCACGCGCTGGAGGAAGCGGTTCGAGGAGGACCTGGTGCAGGTGCTGCACAAGATCGGCGGCGGCGATCCCGGCTCGACGGTCGATCTCTTGCTCGCGCCGGTCGACCACCCGTCGAGTCTCGTGGAGATGCGCGCAGTGCCGATGACGTCGGAGAAGCGGCGCGCCCTGCGCGACGCGCGCCCGCCGCGCCTGCCGTTCGAGGCGCTCGAGATCGAGAACGGCGCGTGGCGCGCTCGAGTGGCTGGACGGTGGCGCGACGTACTGGCGATCGACGGCATGCCCGTGGAGTCGATCCTTCCGATCGAAGCGCTCGGCGCGCGGGAAGCGAGTCGCTTCCTCGGCGACGTCCTCGCCGACCGCGGACTCGAACCGCGCGCGCTCGTGCGTCTGCGCGTGCGCGACCGCGAGACCGGGGCGATCGACGAGCTCGACGTCGCCGCCACGCCGGAGAACGCGGCGGCGGTCCAGCGCGCGCTCGACGCGGGGTCGCGATGAACGGCGAGCAGGTGGAAGCTCTCATGTCCGAGCACCGCGCCGCGCTCCTGCGCTTCTGCGCGGGGTACCTCGACGACGCGGCGGCCGCCGACGATGCGGTGCAGGACGTCTTCGCGCGCGCGCTCGTTGCGTCCGAGCCACCGCGCGATCCGCGACTGTGGTTGTTCACCGTCGCGCGCAACCACTGCCTGAACCTGCTGCGTTCGCGCTCGCGGCGAAAGGACGCCGCGCGGCTTCCGACCGGATTCGACGCGATCGCGACCGCCGCCGGAGCGGTGACGCGCGCGATCCGCGGCGAGGAACGACAGCGTCTGATCGCGGCGCTCGAAGCGATCCCCGATGAAGAGCGCGAGGCGTTGCGGCTGCGGTACTCCGACGTTCTCTCGCGCGCGGAGATCGCGGCGATCACGCAGGTCGACGAAAGCGTCGTGAAGACGCGGTTGTTCGACGGGCTCGCACGGTTGCGGAAGATCCTCCCGCCCGAGTCGCCGTGAAGTGGCGACCGGTCCGAAGCGCGCGATGGACGCTTCGCGCTCCGCGGCGAGAATGGCCGCCCCGTTCCGCGAGGATGAGATGACCGAGAAGCGCGAAAGGACGCCGTCGGACGCGGACACCGTGTTCGCCGCGTTCGTCGCGCAAGCGCGCACCAAGGACGCGATGGACATCGAGACCGTCTGCCGCGCTCACCCCGCGCTCGCCGACGAGCTGCGACGCCTGCACGCGGACTGGGTCTTCACCGGTCTCGCGGCGGACGAATCTTTCGCCGGCGGCTCGCAGCGCGACTGGTCCGAGTTCGTCGCGCGCCTGCGCCGCCGCCACGACGACGAGCCGCGCTACGAGTCGCGCGGCGAAGTCGCGCGCGGCGGCATGGGCGTCGTCCTGCGCGTGTTCGACAAGGACCTGCTGCGCCCGCTCGCGATGAAGGTCGTGCGCGATGACACCGCGCAGGGAAGCGCGAACAAGAAGATCGGCGAGTCCCGCTCGATCGTCGCGCGCTTCCTCGAGGAGGCGCAGGTCACCAGTCAGCTCGACCACCCGGGCATCGTCCCGGTGCACGACGTCGGCGTCGATCCGTACGGCCGCGTCTTCTACACCATGAAGCTCGTGCGCGGCGTCGAGCTGCGCGCGGTCTTCGAGAAGATGCGCACGGGCGACCCCGAGTGGCGCCTGCCGCGCGTGCTCTCGGTGCTGCAGCGCGTGTGCGAGGCGATGAGCTACGCCCACGACAAAGGCGTGATCCACCGCGACCTGAAGCCGGCGAACGTGATGATCGGCCGCTACGGCGAGACCTACGTCATGGACTGGGGCCTCGCGCGCGTGAGCGCTCGCACCAAGCCGGCGCCGTCGGAGCGACAGAGCGAGGAGACCGGCGTCGTGCGCACGCTGCGCGACCGCGCGAAGGACCCGACGGGCTCGCCGCTCGCGACGATCGAAGGCGAGGCGATGGGCACACCGTGTTACATGGCGCCGGAGCAGGCGAGCGGCCGGCTCGACGACCTCGGGCCGTGGACCGACGTCTACGCGCTCGGCGCGATGCTCTACGAAGCGCTGAGCGGCACGCGCCCGTACCTCGACGAGATGGTCGGCTCGTCGCACGAGGTGGTGGCGCGCGTGCGCTCCGGTCCGCCGACCAAGCTCGCGGAGCTCGCGCCCGAAGCGCCGGCGGAGCTGGTCGCGATCTGCGAGAAGGCGATGGCGCGCTCGATCGAGGCGCGATACCCGTCGATGCGGCGGCTCGCCGACGACTTGCGCAACTACCTCGAAGGTCGCGTGGTCGAAGCGCACGCGACCGGCCCGCTCGTCGAGCTGAAGAAGTGGGTCCTCCGCAACCGCGGCATCTCGGCGTCGATCGGCGCCGCGCTGCTCGTGATCGCCGCGCTCGTCGTCCTCTTCGTCATGCGCCTCGACCGCGAGCGCGACGTCGCGATCGCCGAGAAGGAGAACGTGCTGCGCCTGGCCGACATGAAGAAGCTCGAGGAACTGCGAGCGGAGGCCGACGAGCTCTGGCCGGCCGACGAGGCGCACGTGCCCGCGCTGCTCGCGTGGATCGATCGCGCGGACGATCTGCTCGGCCGGCGCGAGCAGCACGAGCGGACGCTCGCCGAACTGCGCGCGAGCGGCAGCGCCGACGCGTCGGGCCGCGTCACGTTCGACGACGACGAGCGCCAGTGGTGGCACGACACGCTCGCCGGCTTCGTCGCGGAGCTGGGCGCATTCGCCGGCGACGGCGCGCGCGGCACGACGCGCGGCGCGCTCGCGCGGCGGCTCGAGTTCGCGCGCACGCTTCGCGCGCGCTCGATCGACGAGCACCGCATGGACTGGCAGCGTACGATCCTCGAGATCTCCGACCCGGAGCGCTGCCCGGCCTATGGCGGCCTCGTCATCGCTCCGCAGCTCGGGCTCGTGCCGCTCGGCCGCGACCGCGCGTCCGGACTCCACGAGTTCGCGCACCTCGCGAGCGGCGCGCCGGCGTTGCGGGACGCGGACGGCAAGCTCGCAATCGGCGACGAGACCGGGGTCGTGCTGGTGCTGCTCCCGGGCGGCACGTTCGCCGAAGGTGCGCAGTCGTCGAACGCCGGCGTGCCGAACTTCGACGCGCAGGCGCTGCCCGACGAGTCGCCGCCCACCGCGGTGACGCTCGCGCCGTTCTTCATTTCGAAGTTCGAGATGACGCAGGCGCAGTGGGCGCGCATCGCGGGCGCGAACCCGAGCTTCTATCCCGCCGGCTCGCGCACGATGGACGGCGAGACACTCGGCTGGACGAACCCGGTCGAGCAGATCACGTGGACCGACGCGCGGACGCAGCTCGCGCGGCTCGCGCTGCGGCTCCCCACGGAAGCGCAGTGGGAGTTCGCGGCGCGCGCGGGGACGTCGACGCCCTGGTGGACCGGCGCGACGCGCGAGACGCTGGCGGGAGCGATCAACATTGCGGACGAGGCGGCGCGGCGGATGAACGCGGACTGGGAAACGATCGCGGACTGGGTCGGATTCGACGACGGGTTCCCGGTGCATGCGCCGGTCGACGCACTGCGGCCGAACCCGTTCGGACTGCATCACGCCTGCGGCAACGTCGCCGAGTGGTGCGAGGACTGCACGTTGATGTACTCGAGCGCGCGGCGGCCGGGAGACGGTCTCCTGCTCGGCGACGAGCTCGACTTCAAGGTCACGCGCGGCGGCACGCTGGCCGGCTCGGCGAGCGACGCGCGCAGCTCCGCCCGCGCGCCGTTCCACAAGGACGTCTCGCGCAGCTACCTCGGGGTGCGTCCCGCACGGCAAGTCGACGTCGACGCCGCGGAGTCGCGATGAGCGACCAACACGCCCCGTTCGACCTCCGCGCTGCGCTCGACTTCCACCGAGAGTCGCTGAAGCGGTTCGTCGAGCGCGAGGCGCGCGGACTGCTCTCGCACGAATCGTCCGACGACCTGGTGCAGGGAATCCACGTGCGCGCGCTGCAGGCGGCCGAACACTACCGGCACCGCGGCGAGAAGGAGCTGCTCGGCTGGCTCGCGACGCTCGCGCGCCGACACATCGCGGATCGGCACGAGCACTGGGGCGCGCTGCGCCGCTCGGCCGGCACGTTGTTGCGCGTCACGTTGTCCCCGCCGTCCCAGGCCGGCGCCGGCGGCGCGAATCCCGCGGCGCAATCGTCGGGTCCGGCGACCTTCGCGGAGCGACGCGAGCAGATCGGACTCGCGATGAAGGCGCTCGACGCGCTCGGCGAGCGCGATCGCAAGCTGATGGAATGGCACGCGGCCGATGTCCCGCTCGAGGAGGTCGGCAAGCGCCTCGGCCTCGCGTACGACGCCGCGAAGCACGCCCGCCAGCGCGCGATCGAGAAGTTCCAGGAGGCGGCGCGCAAACTCGGCCTCGGCGGCTGAGGCGGCGCGGGCTCGGGTTCGCGGAAACACGCCCTTCGCTCGCGCGCCGACTTCCCCTTCAATGTCGGCCCACGGCCGGCGCGGAACCGGCGTCTCTCGGTACGGCTGCGTCGCGACCCCGCGCGGCGCGGCGGGAGGCGGGAGTTGAGCCTTTCGATCTTGGTTGTGTGCGCGTGCCTCGCGCTCGAGGACGGCAACGCGAGCCGCCTGCGCGTCGGCGCTCCGATCGAAGGCGTGATCCCCGCCGAGCCGGGGCTGCGTCGGGTTCCGGACTGCGTGGAGTTTCGCTCCGCCGCTCCGTGGGCGGGAGTCGCGATCCCGCTCGAGATCTCCGCTGCGGCGCCCCATTTCCTCACGCTGCGCTCGGCCGAATGTGACGTCTGCCTCGTGTTGCTCGACGCGGACGGCAAGGTCGTCGCGGAGGACGACGACGGGTTCTTCGGGACCAACGCGCGGATCGCGACGCCCGCGCTCGTGCCCGGCGCCGCGTACACCGCGGTCGCGCTCGCGCCCGAAGGGGGCGGCCCGTTCACGCTCGCACTCGACCTCGCGAGTCCGGTGGCGCCGTCGCCGGCCGACGCGCTCGCATCCGCGCGCGCGGATCTCGCGCGGCTGGAGCAAGCGGGGGCACGCGCGATCGCCCGCGCTCACGCGCATCTCGCGGTCGCGGTCTCCGCACGTGCCGCGGAGGACGCCGACGAAGCCGCCGCGAGCGCCGCGGCGGCGATCGACGCGTATCGCGCGCTGTTCCCCGCGCCGATCGAGGCACGGTTCCTGGAGCAGGAGCTGGCAGTGCATGCGAAGGCCAGAGACGTGTCGCAAAGCGAGCGCGTTGCCGCGCTCGAGAAGCTCGCGACGAAATACGCGCAGGTCCGCCGGTTGGGGCCCGCGCTCCGCGCGCGTCAGTTCGTCTTCGAGTTCCGTCTGCACGAACTCGGCGAGGACGACCTGGCCACCGCGGCCGCCGCGGACGATCTCGGACTCGCGCACGCCGCCCTCGGTCACCGAGAAGACGCGCTCGCCGCATTCCAAACCGCGCTCGAGGTCCGCAACCGGCTGCTCGGTGAAGACAGTCTGGTCACGACGGACTCCCTCGAGCACGTCAGCAGCGCCCTCTTCGTGGCCGGGCGGCCGATCGAAGCGCTCGCGATGGTCGAGCGAGTGGTCGAGCGCTTGGGCCGCGCCGCCGACCATGATCCGGTGCGGATGGCACAAGCGCTCCATGCACTCGCTCAGGTGAACTGCGCGTTGGGGCGGCTCGAGGAAGGTCGCGTTGCGTTCGAGCGCGCGCTCGACGTGCGGATGAAGGAGCTCGGCGCGAGCGCGCCCGAGACGATTTCGACGCAATCCGAGCTCGGGATCACTCTGTCGAGACTCGGGCGTCACGAGGAGGCAGTCGCGATGCTTCGGACCGCGGCCGAGGCTTCCGTCGCAGTCGTCGGCGAGGACGACCGCGGCACCGTGCTGGCTCTCCTCAACCTCGGAATCGCAGAATCGAATCGCGGGCAGCACGAGGAATCCGCGCGCGAGAACCAGCGCGCGCTCGAGATCATCCTTCGGAACGCCGGCCCCGACCACGCCGACGCTGCCGTCGCGATGCACAACATCGCGTTCTCGTATGCACGTCTCGGACGCCACCGGGAGGCCCTCGAGCTCTACGAGAAAGCCCTCGCCATCCGCCGGCGACGGCTCGGCGACGACGCTCTCGATTCACTCGCGACGTGGAGCAACCTGGCGCTGGAACACGTGGAGCTCGGACACGCAGAGCAGGCGCTCGAGATGCTTCAGCACGTGCTCGAGGCGCGCCGCCGCGTCCTCGGTGAAAACGCGCTCGACACGGCCGCGAGCTACTCGAACCTCGCGGTCGGACAACGCAACGCCGGGCGGCTCGACGACGCCGTCCGATCGCAGGAGCGCGCGCTCGAGATCGTCCGCGCACAGTGCGGCGAGGAGCACGTCGCGACTGCAACCGCATACCGCAATCTCGGCGGACTGTTGTTCCGTGCGGGTCGCCATCGCGACGCGATCCGGCCGCTCGAGCGCGCGCTCGAGATCCGGGTCGCAGCCGTCGGCGAGGACGATCCGGAGGTCGCGCAGACCCTCGACGCGCTGGCGGACGCCCAGTCGCGTCAGGCGGACTTGCAGAAGGAATCGATCCACACGCTCTCGCGCGCCCTCGACATTCGTGTCCGAAGGAATGGCGAAACCGATGCCGAGGTGGCGTCGACGCTGCAGCATCTCGCGGAACTCCATTCGCGCCTCGGGCAGGACGACGCGGCAATCGATTTCGCCGTGCGCGCGGTCTCGATGCAGGAGCGCGTGTCCGGCGAGGACAGCCTCAAGACCGCCGCGATGCTCGACACGGCAGCGCACGTGTTCTCCGCGGCTCAGAGAGTCGAGGATGCGCGGCTCGCCGCAGAGCGCGGGCTCGCGATCCGCTTGCGAGTTTCGGGCGACGACTCCGCGGAAACTGCGCTCGGCTACAACAACGTCGCGGCCGTCTACTCGACCATCGGCCGCGCCGAGGACGCGGCCGACCTGGCGGAGCGCGGAATCGCGATCCAAGAGCGTCTCGGTCTCGGCGACGACTCGCAGACGGCCCTGCTCCTCGAGAACCTCGCCCTCGCTCAGACGCGTGTCCACCGCCACTCGGAGGCGCTCGCCTCTTACGCGCGAGCCATCGAGATCTGCGCCCGCTGCTTCGGTGAGAATTCGGATCGAACTGCGCGCTGCCGGTCGAGACTTGCGTTGACCCTCTACCAGCTCCAGCGCTTCGACGAATCGATCCGCGAAGGGCGGCGCGCCCTGGACGTCGAGATCGCGCAGCTCGGTACCGCGGAAGCGGAGACGAACCTCACGCTCAAGTGCCTGGTCGAGTCGCTGAACGTCGCCGGAGAGCCTTCCGAGCTCGAGACGCTGCTCGCCGAGTTCCACGATGCGTGCGTGAGAGAGTTCGGCCCGGGAGATCCGCGCGTCGCGCCGTCCATCGCGCGCCTGGCGATCCTCGACTTCGACCTCGGGCGTCGCGATTCCGCCGTCGCGCGACTCGACGAGGCGCTGCGTCTCGGCGGTTGGGACGCGGCGGCCGCGGTGCACGGCAATGAGAACGTGCTCGCGGCGGTCGCGCGCATCCTCCACGAGACCGGACGCATCGCCGAGTCGGTGCAGTTCTCCCGGCTCGCCGTGGAACTCGTCGAGCGCTTCCATCGCGGCGACGAGCGCGTGTTCGACCGGCGGATGATCCTGTCGGCCGCGCTCGTCGAGCTCGGCGAGTTCGCCGATGCCGAGTGGCAGATCACCGCAGCTCTCGCGGGGTATCGCGAGACTTGCGGGGAAGAGAACTCGAAGACGCAATCGGCGGCATTCGCACTCGCGTGCGCGCTCGTGGATCAGAATCGACACGCCGACGCGGAAGCGCGGCTGCGAGAACTGCTCGCCGTGCGCGAGCGGCTCTTGCCGAACGACCACCCGGACTTGCAGGACGTCCGGCTGCGGCTCGCGGAAACGCTCCGCGCGCAAGGCCGCCAGGACGAAGCCGACCGCATGCAGGAGACGATCACGGTCGCGACCGTCTACCGCCCCGTGCTCCTCGTGCGCATGCCCGACCGGATCGGGCCGTAC
>CAZOLL010000089.1:0-11918 GCA_964580365.1 uncultured Phycisphaeraceae bacterium | reverse complement strand
GATGAGCGGCGGCGCCAGCCCCGACGTCGGCGACTACCAGGTGATCCTCGAGCCGGAAGGCACTCTCGTCGGCACGGTCCACGAGGACTTCGCGATCGAGTCCGACCGCGGCGACGTGTTCCAGCTCGGCACGGCGTCGTGGAAGATCCTGCGCGTCGAGATGAACGTGGTGCGCGTCGCCGACGCGCACGGCGCGCCGCCGACGTTGCCGTTCTGGGTCGCCGAGGCGCCGGGCCGCACGCGCGAGCTGTCCGCCGCGGTGTCGGACTTCCGCGAGAACGCGCTCACGCTGCAGTGGATCGTCGAAGAAACGGGCCTCGAAGAAGGCGCGGCGCGCCAGATCGTCGAGTACCTCGAGGAGTCGCGCCGCCTGCTCGGCACGCTGCCGACGATCCATCGCCTCGTGCTCGAGCGCTTCTTCGACTCGGCGGGCGGCACGCAGCTCGTCCTGCACGCGCCGTTTGGCGCCGCGATCAACCGCGCGCTCGGCCTCGCGATGCGCAAGCGCATCTGCCGCGGCTTCGGCTTCGAGCTGCAGGCGGCGGCGACCGACGAGGCGATCGTCTTCTCGGTCGGCGAGAAGCCGGGCATCCCGCCCGAGAGCCTGTTCGAGCTGCTGCATCCGAACAGCGCGAAGGACGTGCTGGTGCAGGCCGTGCTGCAGACGCCGATCTTCGGCAACCGCTGGCGCTGGAACGTCGGCCGCGCGCTCTTGATGGACCGCATGAACAACGGCGCGCGCGTGCCGCTGATCCTGCAGCGCATGCGCGCGAACGACTTCCTCACCGCCGCCTTCCCGCAGGCGAACGCGTGCCCCGAGACGCTGACGACGCCCGACCTGCCGGTGCCGATGGAGCATCCGCTCGTGCGGCAGACGATCGACGACTGCTTGCAAGAGTCGATGGACGCGGCCGGGATGCTCGAGGTCGTGACGGGGATGAAGTCGGGCGCGATCGCGACGGTCTGCGTCGACACGCCGAAGCCGTCGCCGCTCGCGCACGAGGTGATCGGCGCGCGGCCGTACGCGTTCCTCGACGACGCTCCGCTCGAGGAGCGCAGGACGCGCGCGGTGATCACGAGCGGAATCCTGCCGGAGAGCGATGCCGAGGCGGGCGAGCTGGACGACGCGGCGGTGCAGGCGGTGAAGGAGGAGGCGTGGCCGGATCCGAGGAATGCGGAGGAAGTGCATGAGGCGTTGATGTGGATGGGGTTCGTGACGGAGGAGGAGGCGGGAGAGGGAGCGGTAGCGGGAGCGCGCCCGTGCCCGTGCCCGGAAGCGGGGTGGCACGGGTGGCTCGAGGCGCTGCGCGCGGCGGGGCGCGTGGTGAAGGAGGGCGAGCGGTGGTTCGCGACGGAGGCGACTCGCGACGAGAAAGCGGTGATGAAGGGCCGGCTCGAAGCGCTCGGGCCGGTCTTCGCGAGCGAGCCCGGCGATCCGATGCACGACGAGTTGCTGACGCTGAAGGAGCTGGACGCCGAGGGCCACGTGCTGCGCGCGCGCTGGCGCGGGCGCGAGTGTTATTGCGAGCGGCGTCTGTTGATCCGCATCCGGCGCCGGATGCTCGAGCGGTTGCGCAAGGAGATCGAGCCGGTGAGCGCCGCGGTGTTCGAGCGCTTCCTCGCGCAGTGGCAGCACGCGGCGGAGGGCCATCGGCTTGAGGGCCCGCACGACGTGCGGACGGTGATCGAGCAGCTCGCCGGTTGGGAGGCGCCCGCGCCCGAGTGGGAGCGCACGATCCTGCCCGCGAGAGTGCAGGGGTATCGCCGCGAGTGGCTCGACCAGTTGACGCTCGGCGGCGAGGTGACGTGGGGACGGTTCTTCGGCGCCGGCAACGCGTCGATGCGCGCGATGCCGATGACGCTCGTGAAGCGCGACGATCTCGACCAGTGGCTGTCGATCGCCGAGCCGACGAGTCCGGAGACGATCGAAGCACTGAGCGGCGACGCGAAGGAAGTGCTCGCGTTGCTCGACCGCCACGGCGCGCTGTTTCCCGCGGAGATCGCGCGAAGGGCGAAGCTGTTGCCGAACCAGTTGGAAGCCGCACTCCAGACGCTGATCGCGCATGGGTTGGCGACGGCGGACAGTTTCGCGGCAGTGCGCGGATTGATCGTGCCGCCGAGTCGGAGGCGGAGAGCGCTGTTCGAGGGCGTGCGCGGCTCGGGCGGGACGGGACGGTTCAGTCGGTTGCGGGGCGTCGAGGCTGGGAAGTCAGAGGAGTGCGCGCCGCTTCACTTGGCGATGAGCGATGCGGAGTTCGTCGCGCGAACGTTGCTGCGAAGGACGGGCGTCGTGTTCCGGATGACGGCGAGCAAGGAGCGGTGGGCGTTCTCGCGCGTGCCGTGGAGGGATGTGCTGAGGGTGCTGCGGCGGATGGAGTTGAGGGGGGATGTGCGGGGCGGGAGGTTTGTCGCGGGGTTTGACGGGGAGCAGTATGCGGTGCCGGAGGCGGTTGTGGAGTTGAGGGGGGTGAGGCGCGGCAGGTGTGGCGTCGCCCATACAGGGTCCTGAAGCGCCTTCCACGAACACTCACACACCAAGACCTCGGGGTCGCCGATCGGCCCAACCGAGCAGAGCGATTCCCATGAGACAGACAATCGCAAGCGTCTGGACTGCAAGTCTCTTTAGGTCAATCGAGCAATTCTCGACAGGGAGTCGAACCGACCTGCCAATGGAATGCGGCCCTTGTGCGCGTTCAGCACGCACGTCGTCGATGGTACGCGTCGTGATGCCAAGGTCGTTCATCGCCTTTGTGATGACGGACAGCTTGATCTGGCGGTTGCCTTGGGTTGGGTCGAAGTCATTCGCCGTGTAAGTTCCCTCTTGGATCAACTCTTTCGCACTATCGTTCGCGCGCTCCAGAACTCGAGCCTTTGCGTCATCGGAAAGCGGGCCATTTTGCGCCAGTTGATCGAGCAAAGACACTTCCTTTGGCGGTTCCCAGCTCCATTCGCGCGGTCCGATGAACACGAGCGCGTAGCCCATGCTCTCCACCGAATACCTAATCCAAGGCGGGAACAAAAAGTTCGCCGCCAACAATGACAGCCCGATCGTGAAGAAACGGCGGCGTGCAAGTGTCACCGACCACTCCTCCCAACGAGAGGCACGCTGATTGTACCGCTGACGTCGATTTTCAGCACGAGCAAGCGTTGAGTGATAGTAAGGGACAGATCATGCATTGGCAACAATACATCGATGGCGCGAACGATGTCGATCGCCAGGAATCTGTTCACGAACGAACGAGAGAGCGTCGCACGAAACCTGCGGTCCATTCGGAGATCGCCTCGCAAAGCCGCGCGCGACGCCGAGCGAAGCGCGTCCCGCGCGCACCGCGTCGCTACGCCGTCTCGCCGCGCTCCGGGAGCGACGGGTGGCCGGAGGCGAAGAACGCGCGCGTCATCGGCACTGCGGGCAGGTCGACGCAGCGCACTCGGCAGCGGCCGCACGCAACTTCACGAAGCGACACGAGCCCGTCAGCGAGCTCCGGCCCGAGCTCGTCCGCGGTCGGCGCGCTCACGTGCGTGTGTTGACGCAGGATCGCGGCGACGCGCGACGGGTCGAGCCTCGCTTCGCCGAGCCGGAACTCGACGGCGAGCGCGTACGCGACCGCCTGCATCTCATCGGCCCACGGCTGTTGCGACGGCGGGATGACCCCCATCAGGTCGTCGAGCACCGCGTGCGCGGTCTCGGTGAAATCGAGCCGCGCTAGGTCGCGCCCGTTTGGATGTCGAACCCTCGCGAAGAAGCGACTCCGCAGCGCGTCGCGCAATGGCGTGTCGCCGATGTGGCCGGACCGCTCCGTGTTGGGGTGGCGCGCTCCGAGCGGGCTCGGTGGCGTCGAACGCTCGAGAATCAGAACCGGCAATGCGCAACGCTCGAAGTCGTCGCGCAGCTCGCGAGCCGCCGCGCTCAGGAGTGCGGCCAGCGCCACCTCTCAGCGGAGCGCATGCCAGCGCGCCATGAACTCCGTCATCCGCAGCATCCGGTCCCGCAGCGATCCGTTCTGGATCGCATCGAGCGAGCCGGTGATCGACGTCGCTGCGTCGATGCCCGTTTCCTTCAAGTCTCCCGGCGAGAAGAACCAGCTCGTGTACTCGCGGTGATCGAGCAGCCCGAGCACCGCGCCCGCGCCGGCCCGCCGCAACGGCTTCGGCAGCGGCGGCAAAGAAGCGGAGACCACCGGCTCGAGTCTCGCGAGGATCTTCGCGAGCTCGGCGGTCGGCGGCCGGCCGCACGCGCGCGCCAGCTCGGCAGCGTCGCGCAGGAAGCGCGCGGCCACTTCCGGCGCCGCCGCGACGAAGGGCGGCGCGCCGCCGTCCACCATCATCTGCATCATCTCGTGGACTTGCCCTCGATGCGCGTTCGTCTCGACGAACCCGTCGCGCAATTCCCTCGTGAGACGGAACACGATGTTGATCAGGATCCGCCCGCCGCTCGGCCGGTCGAGCGCGAAGAGCGCGACGACGACCCCGACGCCGTCGCTCGCCGACAGCCACGCGTCCCCGGTTTGCGCGGGCGCGACCGGTGAGACCGGCGCAACCGGTGCGTCGAGCGCCCGCGCGATCACCGCGCGCACCGCCGGCGACTTCGCGCTCTGTCGTGCGGTCGCGGCGAGCCGGCGGCCGGGTGCTCCCTCCTCGATCAGCCGCGCCGCCACGAACGCTGCCACGTCCACGTCGCGACAATCCGCGAGCAACGCGCGGTAGACCACGCTGGCGGGAACGCGCTCCTCGCGGCGGACCCGCTCGATCGCGCGGAGAGTCTCAAGCGGCCCCGGCCCGGACACCGCGCCGATCGCCTGCGCGAGCGCCTCTGCGAAGTCGGGCTCTTCCTCGATGGCGCGAGCCAGCCCTAGAAGCTGCTCGGCACACACGGTCGCCGCATCTTTGTTCTCGAGGCCCCCCATGACCTCGACCGCGCGCGAAACGTCGAGCGTCTGCAACGCGGACAAGGCGAGCGCTCGCCTGCGGGGCGCCGCGCTTCGGTCCCGGACCAGTGTGCCAGCGGCGGCGACCGCATCGCTCCTGCCGCAGGATTGGTACGCGAAACTCCACAGATCCTCCGCGCCGAGCGGGACGTCGCCGACCCGCGCCCGCGCGAGCAATGCCGCGCGTCGCTCCGCCGCGTCGATGCCCTCGAACCGCGCCAGCGCGTCCGCCTCCGTCGATGGCGGCCGCGTGAACAGCTCCGCCACGACGTCGGCGGCGGGCCGCACCCGAGGCGTCGCCGGCAGCGCCGGCGCGCGAAGGCCGAGCGCGCGGCGCTCCTCATCGGTGATCCGCAAGACCGCGCCGTCAGCCACGCGCGACGCCGTGAGCGCGGCGATCCGTTCGATGGAGCCGAGCGCGGCCCGCGCACGGATCCGACTCAGCGTCGCCACGTCGACGCGGATCGCCGTCGTGCGTTGCGCGCGCACCGCTCCGTCGCCGGTCCGCGGGTCGAACGGCGTGCCCACGAAGCCGTTGATGAGGCCTGCCACTCCGCACTCACCGCAGGTCCAGAGCGTTTCTCCCCTCTCATCGCGCCGCACGTCGACGCAGCTCCGGCAGCGCCCGGCGCCGCGCCGGGCCACGCAGCGGAGCGCCGTGCGCACGTCGTCGCCGACCGCCACGAAGTGCGCCGCCGCCGCGTAGTCAGCCAGCGCGCGGAAGAAAAGCGCGGCTTCCCGCGGCTCGCGGAGCGGGCGACCGTCGTCGCCGAGCGCGTGGCGGAGCTCGGTGACGTACCGGGCGGGCATCGGAACTTGCGGGGCTCTTGGGGCTCGCGGGGCTTGCGGGGGGATGCGGCGTGCGAGGATCCTACCGCGCGACTGGACGGCGCCGGCGGAGCGGGAACGCGGGATGGAGTTCGTCGAGCGGATCGAAGCTCCGGAAGCTCCCGGACAACGAAGGGTGCGCGGTGGCGATCAACTGGGACACCGCCGTCGTCGCGACGTCGCCCGAGCGCAGCCTGCTCGCCTTCGTGACCGGCATGTGCGACGGCCGGCCTGCGCGACGGGATGAAGATCGCCCGCACGAAGAACACGAACCGCTTCGCGAACGTCTGGTTCGCCGATCGACCGATGGAGATCACGGTGAATGCGGACGGCAAAGACGGCGGCGAGAAAACGTTCTCGTTCGCGCCGTACGGCGCGATGCGGACGCTCAGTCTGCTGCGACCGGTCGGTGCCGCGAAGTGACCGCGCGTGCGACGGACGGGTTCGTGCGTGTCGCAATCGCGAGCGCTCGAGCGCGATGGGCAGCCGCATTCGCCCGTCAGGCGCCCCCATCCGGTTGAAGCCGACGCGACTCCTTCGCGGGGTCGTGCGGGGCGACGAAGACCGTACGCGCGCTCGCGTACGTACGCCCATTGCTCAGCTTGGCGCGTGCCACGAATCGCAGCTCGCGACCATCCGAGCCGAAGTCGCCCTGCCAGCCGCGGACCGAGTCCCGACTCGTGAAGATCTCCAACGCCGCCTCGGACACCCGATCGATCCGAAGCCCGGACTTCTGGATCTGGTCGCGGAACGTCGCGATGGCGGTTCGTCTCGCGACGTCCTCGGGCGCATCGCCCGCGCTCGGTTCGCCGAGCAGGTCGATCACTGCCGGCCAAGAGTCGATCGGCACCTGACCGAGGAGCCAGTATCCGTGGAGATCGTTGTTTCGGCTCGTGTAGCTGCCGACCAGGCCCGCCAGAACCGCGTTCATGACCCCAGGTCGCGCCATCGTCGACACGCACTCCGTGGGTGACGGTCGGGAACTGCAGGACTACGGACCGCGCGCAGCCACCGATCCTCGGCGCCCCAAGCCCTCGGATCGGCGACCCGCCGGCTCGAGCCGTGTGCGACGGCGCGCGCTCACAATCGAACGTCGAGATCCAACCGCTTTCGCGCGACTTGGCGCAACGGCTCCGGCGAAGAGCAGGTCGTGCCGAACTCGTCCCGCTCGATTCGCGCGAGGCACGCGATCAGTTCGGACTCGGACCGATTCCCGGTCAGCACGCGATGCACGGGCGCGATGTCGGCGTCGTATTCGTCCGCCGGCAGATCGGGAATGCCGATCGGATTCCAATCGGGGCGGAGGATCTCGCGAATCGAGTCTTGGATCTTCGCCGCCCGTGACTCACGCGATTCAGTCATCACCGGGGTCGCTCTCCATTCGCCGACGTCTTGCGTTGCCCTCGAACTCGACCACGTGATCGTGCGGGTGATCGTTCGCGGGCTCGTCCTGCTCCACTTCATGCGCGATGCTCATCGCGCGTTCCATGTTGCCGAAACTCCCTCGTATTCGAACTCTGCTTGTTCGAGCGCTTCCTCGAGGGTGAGGTGCCAACTGTCCGTGAGGGAGTTCCACTCCGCGTCGCAGCCGAAGAGGTAGTACGCGCCCTCGCCGTCGTACTGACAGATCGCGAGGCCCGCCGCGGCCCCCATCACTTTCCCGGCCACGATGTTCGTGCAGTTGCCGGTATGTCGATGTCGGTTGTCGATCGGTGACCACCGCACGACGCGGGCTCCTCCGACGAGTTCGGGCGGGTGCTTCATCATTGATCCCGATCACACCGCGACCGCGCGCGCGACGCGATGATGCACTGACGCTACCGCAAGACGCACGGGGGATCCGAGCCGCGCTCGCGCTCCCACGAAGGATCTCCGCTCCCGCCGCCTCCAATCATGGCCGGCGCAATCCCGCGTTTGGCACCCTCTCCGCTCGGGTGTCATCGCCGATGCGACGCCGTGCACTCGTGTCCGTCGTCGTCGCGACCGCGTTTACGGTCCTCGCGATGGTCGCCGGCGACATCGCTGCCGCCGTCACCGCCGGTTCGCTCCCTCTCTCCGGAACGGCGGAGGTGGCTCCTCACGAGAGAGGTCACCGCTTCGTCGTATTGCGCGCGCGCGAAGGTGAACGGTCCCAGGCCCGCGTGCGACCAGCCGGGACGGTACGGTTGCTCGAAGTCGCTCCACGTCACGACCTGGTCTCCGAGCGTGATGCGGACCCTCAACGGCCAGCATCCAACCTCGCCGCACTCGCAGCAGAGGACCGCGGCGCGACCATCGCCATACTGCTCCGGGAGGTCGGCCCAAGCCTCTGGATTCAAGCCGTCATACTTGCCCGCGAGCTTGGGATGTCCCTCGGCGCGCGCGGAGTCCGCCTCGAACTCCGCGGCGAGCTCGATGAGGTCTCTGCCGTCGATGAAGACGCGCGCGACCCGAGCGCGCGAGCTGCGCGCGGGCACGACACGAAACGCGATCTCGTTCATGATGCGTTCTCTCCCCGCTCGCCGCGATGTCTGCGAGATCGAGCGGCTCGAGCCGATGCTGGATGCGGCGGTCTCGAACCGCGCCGCGACTGTACTGCGAAACCACGACAAGCTCGCCCGCACCGAGGCCGATCAAGATCTCGAGTTCATCGAGCGCGATCGAGTCGCCCGGCTTCGTCGGGAAGCAACACCGAGTTCGGCGGCGAGCGTCGCAGGTTCGTCGAGGCGGCAGTCCACCGCACGAGCGACTCGACACGGCCTGCGTTCGCGACGCCGGGAACGCGGGCGTGCGACCGGCTTGTCGTCTCTCGCGCGTTTCCGGCGTCGGTTCGTTCAGGCGCGCCGACGGCTCGGATCGGAGACCGTTGTCATCTCGAAGAAGCGCGCGATCTCGGCCTTGGGGAAGTGCGAGAACCAGGCCGATCGCAGGCGCGGACACCGTTCGAGCGCCCGGAGCGACCTGTCCGTCGACACGACTCCGAGGAGGCTCAGCTCTTCGAGCGCGGGGAGCCTTGCAAGCGGCTCCAACGAATCCACGACCGTCATCTTCCGCGAGGCGTCCCAACCCGGAGTGATCTGGAGGCAGAGCGATTCGAGCTGTTCGAGCTCGGCAAGCGGGCCGAGGTCGTGAATCTTCGGAAGGTGGAGAATCTCCAAGCGCCTGAGTTGCTTCAGCGCGCTCAGCGGCGCCAGTGAATCGTCGGGGTACGTCGCGATGACGAGAGTCTGAAGTCGTCCCAGCTCGGCGATCGGCGCCAACGAGCGGTACTTGCAATGCCAGACTTTCAGGCTCGTCACTTTGCGATCGATCGGCGGCATGACGCGAGCCGGGTCGCGCATCAGTTCGACGTGCATGACGGCCCTCCGCGAGAACGGTGCTCCGCGGAACAGCATGCACGGATCCATCGACGATTCGAAGCTTGCTGCCCGTCGGGACGGGGCCACATCAGGATCGTGCCGTCCCGCCTGCGGCGCGAACTTCCCGCCTCCGTCACGGCCCGGTGTTCGTCCCGCCGCCGAGGTCGACCTTCGTCTTCCCGCCGATCACGGCGGCCGTCGCGATCAACAGCATGTCGTCCCCGCTACCCGCGTTGACGATGACGTCGCGCTGCACGACGACGGCGCCGAAGTTGATCAGGTTCGCGCCGTTGCCGGCGTCTACCCGGACGTCCTGCGACGTGCGCGTGCTGACGCCGATGACGATCGCGTCGGCGTCCGCGCCGGTGCTGACGCGCAACTCGCGACAGTCGCCCGACGCCACGATCTCGTTCGCGCCGGCGCCGAACGCGACGCGGAACTCGCCGCCGATGTAGTTCGAGCCCGCGTCGATGTCGTCGACGCCGCTCCCGCCGACGCAGAGCAGCGTCTTGCCGATGAGACAGCCCGAGATGTCCACCTCGTTCTTCTGGCCACCGGGCGCGGAACCGAGGCGCATGCGGAACGAACCCTCGACGGTGTCGCCGCCGCACGCCACCTGGTCCGCGCCGGAACCGCCGCGCACGTTGAGATCGCCGCTCACGGTGGAGCTGACGAAGTCGAGGCCGTTCGTCCCCTCGCCGAGCGCGATCGAGACGCCGCGCGCGAACGTGGTGTTCGACTGCACCGCGATGTCGTCGTCCTCCGCGCCGCCGCTGAATCGCGCCGACCCGAGAAACGTGCTGCCGGAGACCGAGAGCCCGTTCCCGCCGGCGCCCAGCGAGACGCGCGTGTCGTCGAGCACGAGGACCTCGGCGATGTAGAACTGCTCTCCGCCCGCGCCGCCGGCCGCGAGGATCGAGTCGACGGTGTCGCGTATGAGCGTGAACGTGGTCGTCCCGTCGCGATCGATGAAGCGAACCGATTCGTCGACGCGGCTGTCGCTGACGAGCACGGAGTCCGTACCGGGGCTCTCCTCGACGGTCACGCGCCCGCCGATGCTCGCCAACGTGATCGCGGTGATGTCGTCGCCCTCGCGCGCGTCGAAGCGCACGTCGCGGCCGACGACCACGCTCTCGGAGAATTGGAGTTTGTCGGCCGCGTCGCCGCCGCGATACCGGACGTCGCGGCCGACGTCGCTGCGCGCCAGCGAGATGAGGCTTTGCACCGCGCTCGAGATGGTGACTTTCAAGTCGCGCGGAATGGAGAGGTCGGCGAGGTAGACCGCGCCACCGAGCATGTCGACCACGACGTCCTTCTTCACGCCTTCGAACAGCTGGGTCGCCGCCGATCCGTTCACGGTGTCCCCGATCTCCGGCGTGATGTTCATCGAGTGCGGGTCGCTCAGACCCATCGAGTTCACGTACAGCGTCGGGCCGCCCGCGACGGCCGTGATCCGCAGCGATCCGTTCGTCACCTCCACCGTCGCGTCGGACGCGAAGGCGGGGACGGGGCAGAGCGCGACGAGGACGAGGAACGAGAAGCGAGTCGACGAGCGCATGACGACCTCCGGGGGGGGCCGGCGAGTCTCGCGCGGATCGACGGGCGCGAAGGACAGGGATTCCGAGGGTTCGGGGTTCGCGCGCCGATTCCCGATTCGCCGCCCCACCCGCCCCACCGGGCAATGGAGCGCGTTTGCGTGGACGAATCGGCGATTTGCCGCTGGTGGGGCGGGTGGGGCGGGTGGGGCGGGCCGGTGGGATTCAGGCGCGCGGGCGCGGACGGGCCCTCGCGGCGCGGGTCGCGTTCCCCGGATCTGCGCGGGAGCGGATTTGGCCCCGAACCCAAGGGACCGGAGGCGGGATTGCTCGTCGACGCGCCGCGATTACTTCGCGTGCTTCCCCAGTCCCAGCGCCGCGAGCCCCGGATGATCCATCGGGATCCTCGTCGCGCGGGAGAGCGCGAATCGGCTGATCCCCGTGCCGTCGTCGGTCACGACCGAGCCGAAGTTCTTCCCGAACGACGTCGGGGCGTCGCCGCCGATCTCGTTCCAGAACTCCCACACGATCTTCCCGTCGCGCGTGACCTCGGACACGTGGCCGTCGGCGCCGACGCAGATCAGCGTGTTGCCGTTTTCGAGGCGCTGCACACCGGCGATGAACATCGAGAAGAAGCGCACGTCCGGCGCATCTCCGTGGCGCCATTCGAGGTCGGAGGGCTCGAACGGCTCGCCGGGTTCGTCGGGGTCGATCACGTACCGACCCGCCGCGTCGACCGGCGGCGTGAACTCGTCCGCGCTCGAGAACTCGCCGCGCTTGCGGCCTGTGCCGTTGTTGAAGACGAGGAAGTTGCCGGCGCCGGGGAGCCCGGGCTCGATCCACTGCACGTCGTGCTGGCCGAAGAGGCGCTGATCGTTCGCGCTGCCCGCGCGATACATCGCGGGATTGCCCCACCGATACAGCACGTCGCCGCCCTTGCCCGAACGACCGCCGGCGTGGCCCTTCGCTTCCGCGGTCGTCGTCGAATGGTCGATCACCCACATCTCGTTGAAGATCGGCGACGCGATCACGATCTGATCGAGCGCCGCGTTGTGGTCGATCGAGTTGCAGTGCATCCAGTCGGGCCCGGGGCCGCCGAGCCCGCCCGCGGGGTCGCCGTTCACGTCGATGCGCTCGCGATGCGCCGCGACGTCGCCGAAGTTCGCGTGATGCTCGTCATGGTCCTGGATCAGGTGATCCCAGACGTGCCACTCCCACACGATGCGGCCGCCGGTCGGGCCCTGCTTCTCGATCTCGTAGATCGCGTCCGACCAGAGCTCGCCCGTCACGCG
>CAZOLL010000088.1:0-11984 GCA_964580365.1 uncultured Phycisphaeraceae bacterium | reverse complement strand
CTGCGCGCGCGCGTTCGTCACCGTCGGGTCCGCCGGCGGTCAGGACCCGACTCCGCCCGCCCCCGCGAATCCGCCGGTCCAGGCCGACGCCGCGCAGACGCCGCCGGTCGCGCCGCCGGTCGACGCGACGGCGCCGCCCGCGTCCGCGCCGGCGCCCGCGCCGGAAGCCGACAAAGGCGCCCCGCCACCGGCGGCCGAGCCCGCCGCCCCCGCACCGATCCCCACCACTCCGACCGGCGACGTGCGCCCGACGCTGCTCGAGATCTTCAAGCCGCCCCGCGCGCTCGGCGTGCGCGCCGACGACGTCGCGATCTCCGCCGACGGCCGCTTCGTGACCTGGCGCTGGACCGCGGAGGAGGCGAAGGAGCCGAAGCGCGACCTGTGGATCGCGGGAGTCGACACCGCGAAGGACGGTCCGGCGCGCAAGCTGTTCGACGCGAAGGACGAGGTGACCGCGCGATGGGCGCGCACCGGCGCGAAGCTGCTCGTCCAGCGGCGCGGCTGGCTGTCGCTCATGGATTTCGCGGGCGGCATCGACGCGGCGAAACCGCGGCCGCTTCTCGAGACGGCCGGCGCGTTCGATCGCGTCACGTTCTTCGAGGACGACCGCCGCATCGCGTTCGTGACCGGCGAGCCGCGCACGTTGTTCGTGCTCGACCTCGAGACCGGCGAGCGCAAGAGCCCGGCTTCTCGCCTGAAGAACGTCGGCAGCTGGTTCCAGGTGATCGACGCGACGAATCAGGTCGCCGTGCTGGCCGCCGCGTCGAACGCGGCGGGCGCATCGAGTCCACCGCCCTCCAGCGCACCGGCGAACCCGGCGGACCGGCCGGCGCGACGCGACGGCGGCGATGCCCCGCGTGCGGAGGAGCCGCCCCGCGTGCTGTGGTTGATCGGCCTCGACGACAAGGGCGCGCAGGTCGAAACGAAGATCACGGAAGGCGGGCAGCTCGCGCTCTCCGCCGACGCGCGATTCGCCGTGCGCACGCGCCGCGAGTCGTCGGTGAAGCGCCGCGTGATCATGGCCGACTACCTCACCGAATCGGTCACCGCGGTCGACGTCCGCAACGACATCGCGGGCGATCCGGGGCAGAGAGTCACGTTGGAGTTCCTCGACGTCGCGAGCTCCGACGCGATCCCCGCCCCGCTCGACGCCGGCACGAACTACTGGGACCTCGACGTCGAGTGGTCGAAGAAGGGTCACCTCCTCTTGTTGCAGCGCGTCAGCAACGACTGGCACGTGCGGCAGATCCTCGTCGTCGACCCCGAGCGACGCGCGAGCTGGCCCGTGTTCGCCGAGACGGACGATGCGTGGGTCGGCGGGCCTTTCCTGCTCGCGACGTGGGCCGAGCACGCGGAGTCGATCGTCTTCACCTCGGAGCAGACCGGCTTCAACCAGCTCTACCGCGTCGACGCATTCGGCGGCGACACGAAGTGCGTGAGCGACGCCGCCGGGCAGTTCGAGATCAGCGACGTCTCGCTGGTGCGCAAGACGAACGTCGCGCTCGTCGTCACGAACGAGGGCGACACCGCGCAGAACCACCTCTGGGCGATCGACCTCGACAAGGGCGAGCGCCGAAAGCTCACGACCGGTCGCGGCGTCGTGTCGGACGTGCGCCCCGCTTCGGGCGGCGGCGCGGTCGCGTTCCAGTTCGAGCCGCCGGGAGTGCCGCGCGACGTGGCGGCGGTGAAGCTCGCGGGCGGCGAGCCGGTGAAGTTGAGCGCGACGGTGCCGAAGGGCCTCGCGGAGCTCGCGCTGCCGGAGCCCGAGATCATCGAGTACGTGAACCCCGCCGACGGCACGAAGGTGAAGGCGACGCTCTACAAGCCGCAGCCGTTCGACCCGACCAAGAAGTACCCGGCGGTCGTTTTCATCCACGGCGCGGGATACCTGCAGAACGTCCTGCGCTCGATGACCAACTACCCGCTGAACGTGCTGTTCCACCACCGCCTCGCGCGCAAGGGGTACGTGGTGCTCGATCCGGACTACCGGCACAGCGAGGGCTACGGCCGGAAGTTCCGCGCCGACGTCTACGGCTTCATGGGCGGCAAGGACCTCGACGACGTCGTGGCCGGCGTGGAGTGGATGAAAGCGCAAGGCTTCGTCGACGGCGCGCGCGTCGGGATCTACGGCGGCAGCTACGGCGGCTTCATGACGCTCATGGCGCTGTTCACGAAGCCCGACTCCTTCGCGTGCGGCGCCGCGCTGCGCTCGGTCACCGACTGGCGCACCTACAACGCGTGGTACACGAACCCCCGGCTCGGCGACCCGAAGAAGGACGAGGAGAACTACAAGAAGTCGAGCCCGATCGACCACGCCGACGGCTTGAAGAAGCCGCTCCTCCTCCTGCACGGCCTCAAGGACTCGAACGTGTTCGCGCAGGACACGATTCGATTGATGGAGAAGTTGATCACGCTCGGCAAGGACGACTTCGAGGTGATGCTGTACCCGAGCCAGGACCACGGCTTCACCGAGCCGGACTCGTGGCTCGACGAGTACAAGCGCATCGAGAAGTGGTTCGACCGCTGGCTGAAGCCCGGGACCTGACGGGCGGCGGCGCACGCGCGCGCGTTTTCAAGACTGCTTCTCACTGACTCTCGCAACGTCGCAACTCGCGTCGGAAGCGTGGCGCGAGGCCGACGTTTCGTCGCACTCCCACATCGCGGCGTGCCGAGCGCGCTTCCGAGGCGTCATGAGTAGAGTAGGCCTTCGATCTTGGAAGAGCGTTCCGCTCGATCGCGAGGGCCTGAGCGATGCAGATGCCGGTTGACCGCATCACGATCGAAGGCTTCAAGTCGATCCGCAAGCTCGACAACTTCGAGCTGCGGCCGCTGAACGTCCTGATCGGCGCGAACGGCTCGGGAAAGAGCAACTTCGTGAGTGTCTTCCGGTTGCTGCGGGAAATGATGGCTGAGCAACTCCAACTGCACTTGCGGAGGAGTGGCGGTGCTTCGGCCTTCCTGTTCGGCGGACCAAAACTGACACGAACCATCGCGGCGCGCTTCGAGATGGGGCCGAACACCTACGAGTTTCGCCTTGATCGCACGGTCGACGATGCATTCGCGTTCGCTTCCGAGTCTGTGGCCTACCGAGGCACGAATCCGAAGACGGGTCGGCCCTACAAGCGGCCCTACTCGGAGGATCTGGGCCAGGGTCACACGGAAGCCCGACTTCGGCAGCGATCTCGCACGGTGAGCGAGTTCAATCCACCGGCACCGAGCATTGCAGCGCACGTGTTCGAAGCCGTCACGAGTTGGACCGTCTATCACTTCCACGACACGAGCAACGAAGCAGGGATACGCGGCGCGCGCCCAGTCCGGCACGACCAAGTCCTTCACCATGACGCCTCAAACCTCGCGGCCTTCCTCCTGCGCCTCCGCACCAAGGAGCCCGGGCTCTACTCTCTGATCCGAGACGTCATCCGCCAGTCGGTTCCGTTCCTCGATGACTTCGTGTTGACGCCACGCACCGAAGGAGCCGACCCGTTGGTCATGCTCGAGTGGAAGCAGATTGGCTGCGAATACTCCTTCCATCCGACGCAGCTATCCGACGGATCGATTCGCTTCATCGCGCTCGTCACGGCGCTCATGCAACCCGATCCACCGAAGACGATTCTGATCGACGAGCCAGAACTCGGTCTGCACCCCGATGCACTTTCGGTCATCGCCGGCCTCTTGAGCTCAGCGTCGACTTCGACGCAGGTGATCGTCTCAACTCAATCGGCCTTGCTCGTCGACAAGTTCGAGCCGGAGGACATCATCGTCGTCGAGCGCGAGGATGGCGCATCGACGTTTCGACGATTGGCGAAGGCGTCGTTGTCGGGCTGGCTCGATCGCTACTCGCTCGGCGAACTCTGGCAGAAGAACACGTTCGGCGGTGGGCCGAAGCATGAATAGGGTCTTGGTGCTCGTTGAAGGTCAGTCCGAGCTCGCTTTCGTCCGTGAGATTCTGGCTCCCGCTCTCCACTCTCGTGAGATCTTCCTCACTCCGATGTTGTTCGGAAGGCGTGGCGGAATCCGGCCCTTCGTGAGCGCGCGTGACGACATTCTCGACGCGCTCAAGTCGGACCCATCTGCAATCTGCAGCACGATGGTCGACTTCTATGGTCTTCGTCCCGACTGGCCAGGTCGCACGCCAGCGCCACGAGGTACCCCCGACGAGGTCGGATCGGCCGTCGAAGCCGCGCTGAGCAGCGAAGTCGCGGCGGCAATGGGCCGGAATTTCAGGAGCGAGCGCTTCGTGCCGTTCATTCAAGTTCACGAGTTCGAGGCCTTGCTCTACAGCGACGTCTCGAGCTTCTCCCAGGTGTGCCACGAATTGACCGGGGACTCAGTGGCGAGCCTGCGCGAGACGTTTGAGGCACACCTCCGCGATTTCGATGACGACCCCGAGGCGATCAACGACGACCCGATGACTGCGCCTTCGAAGCGAATCGTGGCCACCGTTCGTCAGTACCGCAAGCCAGCGTTCGGCGTGGCGATTTGCAGGCGCATCGGTCTCCCAACGCTTCGCGCTCGCTGTCGGCATTTCGACTCGTGGGTGCAACGGCTCGAGGCGCTCGCCGGGTGATCGAGACCGAGTGCTAGCATCGGCCACCCGTCGTTGGGTGCGATGGAGCATCCGATTTTCCCGAAGGACGACACGCGGGATCCGCTCGAGCGCGCGTTCGACGAGCTGCTCGACGCCGCGGAGCGCGGCGACGCGGCGGCGCTCGAGGCGATCGGCGCGCGCCATCCGGAGATGTCGGCCGAGGTGAAGCAACGGCTTGCGGAGCTCGCACGCGGCGGCCGCACCGGACGTTCGAGCGGGACCGCCGCGCGCGCGACGTCCGATGCCGCGGCCGGCGCGCTCCCGTTCGAGCGCGTCGGCGACTTCCGGCTGGTCCGGCCGCTCGCGCGCGGCGGCATGGGCCAGCTGTTCCTCGCCGAGCAGATCTCGCTGCGACGACCCGTGGCGTTGAAGCTGCTCGCGCCCGAGCGCTGGGCGTCTGCGAGCGCGCAGGCGACGTTCCGGCGCGAAGCCGAGACGCTCGCCGGCATCCGGCATCAGAACGTCGTCACCGTGTTCGCGTCGGGCGTCGAGCGGGACGTCCCCTGGCTCGCGATGGAGCTGCTCGACGGGCGCACGCTCGAACAGATGCTCGTCGAACACGCGGGCCGGCCGCTGCCCGTCGCGCGAATGCTCCGCGTCGGTGCGCAGGTCGCGCGCGCCCTCCAGTGCGCGCACGCGTCGGGCGTGATCCACCGCGACGTGAAGCCGTCGAACGTGTTCGTCACGAAGGACGACCGCGCGGTGCTGATCGACTTCGGCATCGCGCGCGCCGTGCTCGGCGAGCACCTCACGATGACGGGCGAGTTCCGCGGCACGCCGAGCTACGCGTCGCCCGAGCAGATCGCGCCGCGCGCGACGCCGATCGACGGACGCACCGACGTCTACTCGCTCGGCGCGACGCTCTACGAGGCGTCGACCGGAGGCGTGCCGTTCTCGGGCGAGACCACGGAACAGCTCTTCCACCAGATCCTGACGCGCGAGCCGGAGTCGCCGCGCAAGAAGAACCCGGCGCTCCCGCGCGACGTCGAGATCGTGCTCTTGAAGGCGCTCGAGAAGGAGCCGGAGCGCCGCTACGCGTCGGCCGCGGACTTCGCGGACGACCTGGAGGCGCTGCTCGAGATCCGTCCGATCCGCGCGCGCCCGGCCGGGCCGGCGACGCGCACGATCAAGTGGACGCGGCGCAACCCGGCCGCGACGCTCGCGATCCTGCTCGTCGTCGTGTTCCTCGCCGCGCTGCCGGTGCTGATCGCCCTCCGCGACCGCTCGCTGGGCCGCGCGCGCGTGGACGAGGCGCGCGCGCGCGTCGCCGCTCTCGCCGATCTGCGGCGCCGGCTGGTCGAGAGCGACCGCCGCGTCGTGCCGCTCGAGATGTCGTTGAACCGTCGCTTCCTCAACACCGAGGAGCACCGCGCGATCGCCGCGGGGAACGAAGAGACCGCTCGCCTCGCGCGCGAGTTCGACGAGTCGTTCTTCGGCGCGATCTCGATGTTGAACGACGCGCGCCGCTTCACGCCGGACGACCCGGCGATCGACGCCTTGCTCGCGGACCTGTACGTCGAGCGCTGGCGTCGCTCGATCGACGCGCGCGACGACGCCGGCGCCGCGGTGTTCGCCTCGCTCGCGGAGGCGGCCGACCGGGAGAACCGCCACGCCGCGACGCTGCATGCGAAGCGCGCGCTCGCGGTCACGAGCGACCCGGCGGGCGCGACCGTGCACCTGTTCCGCTACCGCGAGCACTCCGCGATCGTCACCGGCGGCGACCATCGATTGGTGCCGGTGCCGATCGGCAAGGACGGCGCGCCCGTCGCGACGCCCGTCGACCCCGGCGCGCGGTGCCTCCGCGTCGTGAACCGGGCGGAAGGCGTGGAGCCCGGCGATCTCGTCCTGAAGTTCGCCGGCCGACCGATCGAGAACGTCGTCCTCGTCCCGCGCGATGCACCGGACGGCTCGATCAAGGCGTTCGACCGCCTGGTCTCGATCGACGGGAAGCCGGTTCGCGAGGCGTACGACGTCTCGTCGCACTACGACGACGTGATGGAGCGCCCCGACGTCGAGCGCGCGTTCGAGTTCGAACGCGACGGTGCGTCGTTCACGCTGCGCGCGACGGGGCTCGCGGCGCTCGGCGTCAACGCGTGGGAGCCGGACAACGTGCTGTCGGAAGTGGGCGGCGCCGTCGAGCTGTGGCACGATGGCGAGGTGCGTTCGATCGTCGCGCCGCCCGTGTTCACGCTGACCACCGCGGTGCCGGCGTTCACATCGCCCGCGAATCGGGCGGGCGTCACGCCGCTGTCGGGCGTCGAGCTCGAGCCGGGAAGCTACCTCGCGATCGTCTCCGGCCGCGGGCGCGCCGCGGCGCGGATGCCCTTCGTGATCGAGCGGGACTTCGACGCTTCGCTCGCGGTCGAGACGGTCGCGGAGGACGCCGCGCCGCCCGGCTACGTGTGGGTCCCGGGCGGCCCGTTCGCGACCGGCGGCGATCGCGCGGCGTTCGCGGGGCTCGAGGCGCGCGTCGTCGACGTGCCGGGCTTCTGGATCCAGCAGCGCGAGGTGACCTGGGGCGAGTGGCTGCAGTTCGTGAACTCTCCGGAGTCGCTCGCCGAGCTCGACGCGCGCGCCCCGCGCGGCGGCGATCGCGGCGAGATCAACCCGAAGTGGAAGCAGGCCGCGAACGGGGAGTTCTCCATCCCACCGGGGCGCGCGAACTTCCCGATCTCCGGCATCTCGTTCCGCGACGCGGAGGCCTACGTGGCGTGGCTGAACGAGCGCGCGCTCGAGGCGGGCCGCGCGTGGGAGTTCTCGATCCCGACGGAGCTCGAGTGGGAAAAGGCGGCGCGCGGCGTCGACGGTCGCGCGTTCCCGTTCGGCAATCGGTTCCAACCCCAGTGGGTGAAGAGCCGCTTCGCGCGCGATCGCGAGATCGACGAGACGACGCTGCGATTCCCGATCGACGAATCGCCCTACGGCGTGTTCGACACGTGCGGCAGCGAGTGGGAGATGTGCTCCGACGCTTGGGCTGCCGGCGACCCGTCGCGCGTCGTGCGCGGCGGAGCGTGGGACCTGATCTACGAGGCGAACTTCCGGGTCGCGTCGCGCGCGGCGATCAGCGACGTGATGGTGAGCGCCGATCTCGGGCTGCGCATCGTCGCGCGTCCGCGGCAGAAGGAGTGACGCGTGGACGCGCCGCGGCTCGTGGACCTTCTCGACAAGCACCGCCCCGCGCTCGCGCGTTGGGTCCAGCGCCACGCGAGCGGCCTGCTCGCGTTCGAGCAGGTCGATGACCTGGTGCAGGGAATCCACGCGCACGCGATCGAGGTGCAGGACCGGTTCGAGTGGCGCGGCGAGCGCGCGTTCCACGGCTGGCTGACGGCGATTGCGCGCCAGCACGTCGCGGATCGCGCCGCGTGGTTCACCGCGAAGAAGCGCGAGGCGGGCGCGCTCCTGCGCGTCACGGCCGACTTCACCAAGACCTCCGGCGCTTCGAAGCGGACGCGCGGCGTCACACCCGCGTCCGGGACGCGCGGCCCGTCGACGCGCGCCGAGCAGGACGAGTCGCTCGCGATCGCGATGTCCGCTCTCGACGTGCTGATGCCGCGCGACCGCGAGTTGGTGAAGTGGTTCTCTGAGGACGTCGCGCTGGACGAGGTCGCGCGCCGGCTGTCGATCTCGGAGGACGCCGCGGAGCGCGCGCGCCTGCGCGCCGTCGAGCGGTTCCGCCGTGCTTACGCGCTGGTCGAGAAGCGCCGCGCGTCACGCGGCGTGTGACCGCCCGCGCGACACCATCGCGAAGCCGGCCATCAGCGCGACGGCCACCCAGAAGCCGAACGACCCGGTGATGCACAGCTCGAACTGCCGGTCCTGGCGGTGCGACTCCCACTCCGATTCCTGCGCCGCGAGACGCGCGGCTTCCGCGCGCTCTTTCTCGATCGCGAGCAGAGTCTCCGCGAGCGAGCTCTCGATGACGGGCTTCTCCTTCTCGAGTTGGTCCGCCTCCTCCTTCCATTGCGCGCGATCGTGATTCGACGTCACGAGCCGGCCGCCCTCGGGCTCCGGAGAGTCGGCGAACGCGCGCGAGAACCTCAGCTTCTCGTCGCAATCCGCGAGGAGGCGCTCGAGCTCGACCTCGCGCTCCGGAAGCGGCAGCTCCATCGCCTTCACGCGCTGGCGCTCGAGCCGCGCCGCGGGATTCGCGAGCGCTTTCGAGAGCTGCGACAGAGTGATGAAGTTGTCGAGGCTCGTCGGATCGTCGGACGGCCGCGCGCGGCCGACCGGCGTGCGGTCGGGCGGACCGGGCGTGGCCGCGATCGCCGGCGACGCGGCGCGCAAGAGGCCCGGAAACTTCACGAACACTCCGCGGAACGTCGCCTCGACGACGAGCGAGTTCATCCCGAAGACGAACAGCCCGACCGCGAGTGCGAGCAACGGCCACCATTCCTCGGGCTTGTCCGATGACCGCACGAGGAACCCGGTGGCGACGAGCATCGCCGCTGGCAGGAGGAACCACGGACCGGCGAGGCGCAGCGCGGTGAGGGCGACGAGCAGCGCGGCGACGAGGAACGCGACGCTGCCCCACGCCGCGGGCGCTGACGCCGGACGCTTCAGCCACGGCGTGAGCCCGCCGAGCACGGCGCCGGGCACGCCGAACACCAGAGCGACCAGCCCGAGCATCACGAGGAGGTTCTTCCAGTCCTCGAGGTACGGGAACACGAACACGATCACCGCGACGGCGAACAGCCAGCGGTTCTTCACGAGCAGCGCGATCCCGATCGCCAGCGACACGAGCGGCCACAGGAAGTCGACGGGCAACACGTCGTCGAGCCAGAGCACGCCGACCGCCGCCGCCTTCACCGGCGGGAACGGGAACTTGGCGACCGCCTCGATCGCCGAGCGCCACGCGTCGTGGTCGAACACCATCTGCCAGAGCACGCCGACCGTGCGCGCGAGCAAGAGGAACGCGAACACCGCGACCGGCGCGATCACGAGCCCGCACACCGCGCCGAACGACGCGCCGCCGACCGTCGCCGCGCGCGCGTTCGCGCCCTCGTCGTCTCCGAGCCGCAGCGAAAGCATCGCCGCGAGCGCGGCGCCGACGACGACCCACAGCGCGCCGAGAGCGATGAAGTGGCCCCCGGCGCCCGCGCTCTCGGCGATGCGCGGGCCGAGCACGGCGGTCGGGAACTCGTCCGCGAGCTTCCCCCACACTCCGGGCAGCGCGTGCCACGCCGCGACGAACAGCTCGAACGTCATCAGGGTGAGGATCGTCACCACCATGCGCGGCGGCGAGAACGTCTCCTTCCCGAGCGAGCCGTGCTTCACCAGCTCGCGCACGCTCTCGATGCCGAACGAGACGACCGCCGCGACCGCGAGCGCGATCAGGAACGCGTACGGCAGGTGCTCGCCCTCGTGCAGGAGGAGCACGAACAGCGCGCCGCCGCTGAGGATCCCGAACGCGCCGAGTCCGGCGGCAAGCAACGTCGCCCGCAGCCCGTTCGCGTTCGGCGCGCCCCCCGTCGCATCGGTCGCATCGGTCGCGTTCACGCTCATTCGGCCCGCAAGGATAGCGGGAGGAGCGGGATCAGCGGCCCACGCGGCGCGTCGTCACTTCGAGAGCGACTCGAACGTGAGGTCGTCGAACTCGGTGATGCTGTCGGCCTTCGTCCAGACGCCCACGCGGCCGACCATGAACCACGAGTCGTACGCCGTCGTCGTGTACTTCCCGTCGAGCGTCGCGGTGAGCTTCGAGCCCTCGGCGCGGAACTCGATCTCGTGCCAGGCGCTGTCGTCGAGCGGCGCCTTCACGATGCCGCCGGGGAGCGTGTGCCGTGATCCGTTCGCGACGCGGAAGATGCGCAGGTCGCCCTCGGCCGCGTTCGCGCGCGCGACCAGGTAGTTGAACGGGTCGCGCCAGCGCAGGATGACGCCGCCCGCGCGGTCGATCTTGCCGTCGGCGAAGCGGAAACGCGCGCGGCCCACGACGTCCTGCACGAGGAAGTCCTTCGCGATCGCCTGCGGGAAACGGATGCCGGTGATGTCGTCGGACTCCTGGCGCAGGAACTTCCTGTCCCCGTCGGCGACGACGACGAAGCGCGGCGCTTCGCCGTGACCGCCGAGCATCGGCTCGAGCCCGGACGGCAGCGCGCCGGGCGCATCCTTCGCGAAGTCCCATTCGATGCGGCCGGTGGACAACACGGGCGCGAGCGGCAGGTCGGGAAACTGCTCCTCGATGTCCTCATCCTCTTCGGGCCGCGGTCCGATCGTCGGGTGCAGGGACATCTCGGCGCCGTCGCGCACGAGCTTCAACTCGACGGTCGAGCCGACCGAGTTCATGCGGATCGCGCGCCCGAGCGTGGCCTTCGACGAGACCGGCATCCCGCCGAGGGAACGCAAGAGGTCGCCGGGCTTCACTCCCGAGGCCTCGGCGCAGGTGAGCGGGTAGACCTTCGCAACCTTCATCCCGCCGTCGACCGGGTCGGCGTCGACGCCCAGGTAGGGCACCGGCATCACTTCGTCGAGCGCGAGGCGCGCGTTCAGGTGCGCGCGCGAGGCGTCGAGGTCGATCTGCTGGTCGATGCGCTGCAGAATGCGGTGGCGTGTCAGAGCGGGATCTTCGCGCTCCGCTCCGGTGACGGCCGGACCTTCGGTGAGCGGCGACGAGGCCGTCGGGTGCGTCGTCGTCGCGCCGCACGCCGCCAGCAGAACGGCGGCGACGAACGCGGTCGGAACGACGAACGACGAAGGTGGACGGGTACGCATCGAGTTCTCCGGTGGACCGCGACCGTGCGCGGGGCGGCGCAGGGTAGAGCAAGCCGCGCGCCGCCGCGATTGCCGACGGCCTCGTGCGCGAGACTGCTACCCTCTCCCGCCGATGCTCGCGATCCCATTCGACGCGGACCGACTCGCTCACGCGCTCTTCGTCGTCGATCCGCGTCCGTCGCGCGCGCGACTCGACCAGCTCTACCGCGAGCTCGCCGCGCTCGATCGTGGACGCGTCCGCGCCACCGTGCTGTCCACCGAGGGCCGCATCGACGTCACGCGGCAGATCGCGGGCTTCGACGTCGACTTCGCCTACATGAAGCCGGCGCGCGAGCTCGGCGGACCGCTCGCGCGGATCGGCGCACGCAAGAAGCGCATCGCGAGCTTCGCGCCCGACGCGGTGCATCTCGCGGTCGATGACGAGCGCGCGTCGTGGCGCGCCGCGGCGTGGCTCGCCGGCGTGCCCGCCCCCGCGAGCATCAGCGCGTGGTCGAGATCGCGGGCTCTGCCGAAGGACGGAGCGCCGGCGCCGGCAGGACGGCCGCTGCGCCACGTCGCGTTCGTCCTGAAGCCCGACCTCGCGCGTTCGATGGCGAGCGCGCGCCAGACACTGCACACGATCGCGGGCCTCGCGACGCACGGCGTGCGCGTCACCGTGATCGCCGAGATCTCGAGCGGGACGATC
>CAZOLL010000087.1:0-12046 GCA_964580365.1 uncultured Phycisphaeraceae bacterium | reverse complement strand
GGAACTCGTCCGTCGAGCCGCCGAGGTAGCTCGAGTACATGAGCACCTCGCCCTTCGGGTCGAGCTTCGCGATGAACAGGTCGCTCGAACCGGAGAACGTCGAGTCCGGCGCGCCCGGCGTGACGGGGAAGTTGCCGGACGTCGTGCCGCCGATCACGATCGCGTTGCCGCGCGCGTCGACCGCGACGTCGAGGCCGCGGTCGGTCGAGCTGCCGCCGAGGTAGGTCGCGTATTTCAGGACCGTGCCGAGGTTGTTGATCTTCGCGACGTAGCCGTCCTCCGTACCGCCGTTGAACGCGGTGTCGAACGCGGTCGCGGTGACCGCGAGGCCGGTGGGCGTGCCGCCGGTGACGACGAGATCGCTGCCGGAGACGGCGATGCCCGTCGCTTCGACCGCGACGCCGAGTCCGGTCGCGAACGTCCTCGTCGAGCCCGTGGAGTTGACGCCGAGCACGAACGCACCGTCGCAGGTGGGGTCGATCGCGCCGCCGCTGCCCGCGAAGCCGGGCGAGAGCGCGAAGCCGCAGACGTAGGCGTTGCCGCTCGAGTCGACGGCGATGTCCTTGCACACCTCGGACGAAGTCGAGCCGATGTAGGCGGAGTAGGACAACCCGGTGCCGGTCGAGTTCAGGTGCGTCACGAATGCGTCGGTCGCGAACACGCCGCCGCCGAACGTCGTGTCGAACGCGCCCGCGGTGACCGGGAACAGCGTGTCGGTCGTCGTGCCGGTGACGTACGCGGTGCCGTCGGTCGGCGAGATCGCGACGCCGTTCACGTAGGTCAACGAGCCGCCGAGGTAGGTCGAGTAGGAAAGCGCGCTGATCGACGAGTTGAACTTCGCCACGAACCCGTCGACGTTCGTGCTGCCGCTGTGCACCGTGTCGAGCGCGCCGGGCGTCGTCGGGAAGTCGGCGCCGAGGATCGTCCCCTGCGCATACCCGACCACGAACACGTTGTTCGAAGAGTCGAGCGCGATGTCGAGGCCACCGTCCTCGCTCACGCCGCCGCCGAGATAGGTCGAGACGAACGCGCCGGTGCCGGTCGAGTTCAGCTTCACCACGAACGCGTCGTCGAAGCCGAGCGTCGAGTCGAACGCGCCGGGCGTGATCGGGAAGTTGGCGGACGGCGTCGTGCCCGTCAGGTACGCCTCGCCCAAGCTGTTCACCGCGACGCCGAACACCTCGTCGTCGCCGCTGCCGCCGAGGTAGGTCGAGTACTGGATCGCGGGGTCGACGACCACGCGCTCGTCCGCCGCGCACTCTTCGATCGCGAACGAGAAGCGGTCGCCGCCCAGCGCGAGGACCTTGCACTCGATCTCGCGCCGGGCGCCGTCGGCGGCGACCGCGAACACGCGCGGAGCATCCTGGCGCAACACGCCGGCCGCCGTGGTGATCGCGAGCGCGCCGTCGTCGCTCACCGCCACCTCTTCCGCGCCGTCGATCGCGAGCACGACCGCCGACACGTCGCATTGGCGCGCGCACTCGAAGTCGTATTCGAGCACGCCGTCCTTCGTCCACGCGTGGACGTCGACGCCCGGCCACACCTCATGCATCCGGACGCCCTGGTAGCCGGGGACTCCCGTGCGCCAGTCGGCCGGGTCGGAGCCGACGAACCAGTTGAAGGTGCCGTTCACGAGGTCGACGCCTTCGATCTCCTCCGCGCCGGCGCCCTCGAACCGGAAGCCGACCGCCGCGCCGACGCCGCCCTTGCGCGCCAGCGACAACGCGATGCCGTCGTTCGTGAAGAACGCCGTCATGCCGCCGTCCTTCGCGACGAACTTCGCTCGCTCGTCGAACTGCCCGACGTTCGGGACGATCGCGTACGGCAGCCGGAAGTTCGCCGCAGCGTCTTGCGGGCGAACGGATTCCGCGCGCGCGGAGCCGAGCGCGGCGAACGCGAGCACGGCCGAGGCGACGCAGGTGGTGACGCGCATCATCGGTGTCTCCTTCTTCTTCGTCAGAGGAGGTTCAGGGAATTGGATGCCTCCGAATCCGGCGCCGGCGCGGGTCGTCTGGCGCCGAATTCGAAACTCACGGGCTCGCCGGTCAGACGAGCCGACGCAGACGGATCGGCTTCTCGAATTCCACTCCGTCATGGCTCCAGCGGACGAGGACGGTCGCGCCGTCGCGGGTGAGCAGGATCCTGGTCTCCTCCGCGTCGAACTCCGTCACGTCCTTTCCATCGAAGCGGAGGAGCATGTCCCCCGCGACGATTCCCGCCTCCTCGGCGGGCGATCCGGCGACGACGCGGCGCACGCGTTCGCCCGCGTGCTCGCCGTCGTGCGCGTCGCTCACCACGCCGAGCATCGCGTGCTCGAACGGCTCGGCGAGCTTGCCGGCGTCCTTCAGCACGAGCCGGCCATGCGGCCAGTCGAACGTCACGTCGAAGCGGGTCAGCAGAACGAAACCGAGGTTGCCGTCCTTGAAGTCCACGCCGCCCGGCCGCTGGTGCTCCTTCCGCGGGAACGACGCGATGACATCGTCGAAGCGGAACGAGCCGATCTCGAAGCGGCGCACACGGCCGACCTTGCCGAGAATCTCGCCGGAGAGTCCGCGACCGAGGCTCGTCTCGATCGCGTGCGCGGGCGGCGCGAGCGGGCCGTCCTCCGCGCCGGTGAGCCACATCGCGTGGTTCGCGCCGAGGTCGATGACGAGCGTCGCGTCGACGGTCTCGCGCTCGTCGATCGTGATGCGCGTCGCGACGAACGCGTGGCCGTTCTCGCGCGTGACGGGGACGACCACGGCGTCCGCCGGCGGCTCGTATCGCTTCGGGTCGATCAACTGCAGCTCGTGCCGCGTCGGGTCGACGCGCACGACGAAGCGCTCGAACAGCTCGGCGCCGATGAGTCCGTCCTCCTCCGCGGAGAATCCGCGCGGCCTCGGCATGACGAAGGCGCGCGAGTCGTGCACCACGACGTCCCCCACGGTGAGGTCGAGCGGCGCGGCGACGCGCGCGTGCACGACCTCGCCGGCGCCGCCCGCGCCGCCGACCTGGAACTCCGCGCCGTCGAACGGCAAGTCGAGCGCGTCGACGACGGACGAGCGGTACAGGAGGATCCCCGGCGTCGGCATCCCGGTGTCCAGCACGACGCGGAAGGGATCAGAGTCGTCGACGGCGACGCCGATACTCACGTGCCCGGTCGGCGATTCGAACGGGATCGTCGTCAGCACGCCGTCGTCACCCGCGGCGCGCGCGAGCGCGGGAGCGGCGACGAGCAACGACGCGAGTGCGATGCTTCGCATGGCGGGACGACATCCCACCAGAATCCGCGCCGCGCCGCGCGGTTCAGCAGCCGTGCAGGTCCATCGACAGGATCGCGAGCAGGTCGAACCCGATCGCCGCGGCGGGGATGCCGAGCGAGATCAGGACGTGCCGGCGCACCGTCGTCGCGAATGCACGCCGCACCAGCGGCATGCAGAGGAGCGAGAGCACCGCGAGCGCGAGGTTCGAGAGCGGTCCGACGATGATCGCCATCGCGAGCGCGCCCCAGCTGCGGTCGTCGAGCGCATGAGCGAGGACCACCGCGTTCACGGCGACGAGCGCAATGATGCCAAGGGTGATCCAGAGTCGCCGCTCGAACGTCTCACACCGCCTTTCGCCGCACCGACCACAGCACGAGCCCGCCGATCGCGCCCGCGATCGCGCCGAGCGGTCCGGTGATGAACAGCCCGAGCAGCGGCCCTTGGTTCGCGTCGGGAGCGAGGATCATCGGCCCGAAGAAGCCGCCGACGAAGCCGATGCCCCCGACGACGAGCGCGCCGAGCCCGGCGTGCGCCGCCGCACCGGCGTGGATCGAGGTCGACTCGCCGAGCGACGCACTGCGCGTCCAGACGAACCGGCCGGCGCCGATCGCGCACAAGAGCCCCGCGAACGGGGCGAGCGCGAACAGCCCCACGGTGGAGAGCAGCGCGCCCCCCATCCAGAGGACGAAGTAGAACGCCGCGACGGCGGTGATGAACGCGAGCAGCAGGCGCAACAGGATGGCGGGCATGGGTTCGCCTCCGCCCTTCTCATCGACGCGGCGTGCGGGGCGACTTCAGCGGCGCGGCGCCCGACCCCTGCCGTGCGGCCCTGTCGAGGATTCGATCGTCGGATGCGCGTTCGCGCGCGGATCGGCACGCCGAAACCGTGGCCGAGCCGCGCGCGGCGCCGCGCGAGAGGACGTGACGCCCACACTCATCTCGCGCTCCGGAGCCGTCCATGTCATTCTCGTCGGCACGCGCGTCGACACGTCGATCGTGTCGCCGAAGGTCCTCGAATCGGAGAACCCGAACATGATCCCGCATCGACCGATCGCACGCATCGCGCTCGCCTGCATCCTGCTCGCGGCATTGCCGCCCGGCTCGGGCGCAGCGAGCCCGATCTTCGGCACGTTCCACGGACTCTGGGGCTACCACCAACGCGTCACGGTCGACGGCGACCTGCTGCCCGGCGCCAACTTCGACGCGAGTTCGGAAGAGACGATGATCTTCATGCCGGCGCATGCGGCGAAGTTCACGAACTTCGACGCGTCGTGGTCGAAGTCCGGCGGAAGTTGGTCGATCGACGCGTCGGAGGGCGCACGCGAGTTCTTCGAGACGCAGACCGGCGATCCGAACGTGAAGACGAAGCTCGTGAACCGCTCGATCCGCCTCGCCAACGACTCGACCATCACCGGCAATGCGTCCGAGAAGTTGCGCTATCGCGCGACCGGCCAGGTTGTGAAGCGCTCGCTCAAGGGCCCGTACCTGGGTACCAAGACGTCGCCGACTTGAGCGCCCGCGCGCGGGTCGAAACAGGGCGGCCGCTTCATCGTCGACGCGTCGGACGCCTTGACCGAGGGCTACGCGCAGTTGCTCTCCGACCCGAAGGCGCGGGCGAGGTGGGTCTGCCGCGGCATTCGCATCGTCGAGGCCGGGGGAATCCGCGGACGAACCGTCGAGAAGCTGCGCGACCACGCCGAAGGCCTCGTTCTGAAGCGACTCATGAAGGGTCCGTACGCGGCAACTCGCCAGCCCGGCACGTGAGGCGCTTTCGCCGCGACCGGACGCCGCGCGCGCACGCGACTCCGGACGGCGCACTCGATAGTCTGCCGGCCCCGCGGGGCATGAGGCCCCGCGCCGAAACCGGAGACCTCGATGCGATCCCTCCTCTTCGTCGGCGCGCTCGCCGGCGCCTTGCTTGCCGGCTGCAGCAGCGAACCGATCAAGATCAACGAGATGGTGATCGACACCTCGCGCTACGACAACCTCGGCGAGGTCCACGAGGGCAAGACCGGTCTGCTCATCTGGCCCGGTTGCATTCCGCTCGACTACAACGACCTGATGAAGAACGTGATGGACCGCGCCATCGCGAACAAGGGCGGCGATCAGCTCGTGAACGTCACCGTGAACCAGAGCTGGTGGTGGGCCTGGTTCATCCAGGGCTTCAAGGTCGAAGTCGACGGGACGGTCATCAAGAAGAAGGCGTAGTCCGCCGCCGCGGCGATCGGTCCGGGCGCTTCGACTCGGATCGTCGATTTCACGGCCGAGATTCCCGACGCTCTGCGCGAGAGCGATCGACGGAGGAACGCAATGAACCGCACGATCGCCACGATCTGCGTCCTGTTCGCCGCCGCAGCGGCCGTCCCCAACGCCCACGCCGGCGACTTCAACGGCGACGGCAGGGACGACGTCGTCGTGCTCACGACGGAAGACGTGACCGCGACCGGCTCTCCGATCCGGATGCTGCACGTCCTGTACGGGTCGAGCGGCGGGCTCACCGTCACCGGCAATCAGTTCTTCGTGGAGCCGACGACCGACGACGTCGAACCGCGCGGCAACTCGGTGTTCGGCGAGTCGATCGCAACGGGCGACTTCGACGGTGACGGGTTCGACGACTTCGTGGCCAGCGCGAGAGAAGCGAAGGTCGACGGCGTCCTCTCCGCGGGTGTGGTCTACGAGTTCCGCGGCAGCTCCACCGGCGTCTCGTTCCGCCGCGTGATCCACCAGAACAGGGACGGCATCACCGACAAGTGCGAGGAGGAGGACCGGTTCGGCCTCGCGATCGCCGCCGGCGATTTCGACGGCGACGGCAGGGACGACCTCGCGGTCGGCGTGCTCGAGAAGATCGACGGCAAGAAGGGAGCCGGCGCCGTGCAGGTCATTTACGGCACGAAGAACGGCCTCGGCAAGCACGACGAGATGTGGCACCAGAACCGCAGCGGCGTGAAGGACAAGGCCGAGAAGTTCGAGGGGTTCGGCAACTCGCTCGCGGCCGGCGACCTCGACGGCGACGGATTCGACGACATCGTGATCGAAGTGTTCGAGGCCCGCACGCACGGCGATCGCTTCATCCAGAACGCGATCGCGGTCCTCTACGGCGATGACGACGGCATCACTTCGTCCGGCGACCGCCTGTTCGACGAAATCGATCTCGTTCCCGACCTCGATCCGGAGGCCGTCGAACTCGCCGGCTTCGCGAATGCGATGGTCGTCGGAGACTTCGACGGCGATGGTGACGGCGATCTGGTGATCGCCGACCATTTCTTCGGAGACCTCTCTACCAACAGCCTGAACGGCGCGATCCGCGTGGTGCAGACTGTGAACGGCAAGCTCGCGGTCGACCAGACTCAGTCGTTCGTCTCTCCGGAAAAGGCCCAACTCGGCAACGATCTCGCCGTCGGCGACTTCAACGGCGACGGGAAGGACGACCTCGCGGTCGGCGCGCCCGCGCATGCGGTCTCGATGCAGGCGTTCGCCGGTGTCGTGTTCGAGTTCCAAGGCACGGCGCAGGGCCTCGCGCTGAGCTCGCCGATCTTGTGGAGCCAGGCGACCGGCGCGATTCCGGGCGATGTGAACGCGTTCGATCTGTTCGGCAGGGGCGTCGGCGCCGGCGACTTCGACGGCGACGGCAAGGACGACATCGCCGTCGGAGTCCCCGCCGAGGACGTCGCCGGCCAGCAGAACGCCGGCCAACTCCAGACGATCTACGGCGTCCAGAGCATCGGCCTGACCGACGCCGATGCGCAGTTCTTCACCCAGACGATGCTCGGCAACGGGCAGCTCTCGCAGCAGGTCGAGCAGTTCGGAGCCGTCGTCAAGGGCTGAACCCGCCGCACTCCGCGCCGCGGACTACTTGCGCTGCGCCTTGCTCGATTCGTTGTGCAGGACGGCCTCGCGGATCAGCGCCTTGAACGCGGCAGCGTCGACGGTCTCGCCCTCGTGAATGTCGATCGCGCGGCGCGTGTTCCCGTCGAGGCTCGAGTTGAACAGCGTCTTCGGGTCCTTCAGCGCCGCGCCCTTCGCGAACGTCAGCTTCACGACCGCCTTGTAGGTCTCGCCGGTGCAAAGGATGCCCGCGTGCGACCAGACCGGCGTGCCCATCCACTTCACTTCCTCGACGACGTCCGCGTCGGCCTCGTGGATCAGCTTGCGCATCCGCGCGAGCGTCGCGCCGCGCCAGTCGGGCAAGTCGGCGATCCTCTGGTCGATCTGCTTCGAGGCGTCGGAATCGGGATTCGGCATCGTTCGCTCCGCGACCGTCGAACTCTTGCGCGCGCGGCGAGTGTATCGAGCGGACGACGCGCGACGCGCGCCGCCCGACCCGCGCCGAACTCGCAGCGAGGGGCTCACGCGCGGCCCGTTACTCTTCGCGGGCCCCACGAAAAGGACTCGACATGTCGCGCAACGTTTTCGTCCGCACCGGTCTCGTCTCCGCCGCGCTCGCCGTGGTTCTCGGCGGAGCGAACGCCGCGAACCCCATCCTCGGCACGTTCACAGGCCTCTGGGGGTACCACATCGAGACGCGCATCGACGGAGAGCTGGACCCGGGAGGGACCGGCGACCAGGCGTCCCAGCAGACGATGACGTTCGCGCCCGCGCACGCCGGCACGCTCAGCGGATTCGAGGCGACGTGGAAAAAAGCGAACGGGCGCTACACGCTCGACGCCTCGGAGGCGGCGCAGGAGTTCCTCGCCTCCCAAACGAGCGACCCGAGCGCGAAGACCAAGCTCGTGAACCGCGCCATCCGCCTCGAGAACGGCGGGACGATCACCGGCCGCATGCTGCAGAGCCAGCGCTTCCACATGCTCGGCTCGCTCATCAAGCGCAAGCTGAAGGGCCCGTACCTCGGTGTGAAAGACGGGCCGACCTGATCACTCACGAGCGCGCGGCAAGCCGCGATGCGCGCGCACTCGCGACGGCATTTCGCGATGCGTCGATCGGGCGAGTCGGCACGATGAGCGCCGAACCCACCCGGAGGAATCGATGCTCGCATCGCTCGCTACCGTCCTCGCCCACGCCGCGCTCGCCGGCGCGACGGCGTTCTTCGCCGACGTGACCGCCACGGTCCAAAACGGCTCGCTGAAGGTGATCGGCACGTCGACCATCGACCAG
This sequence comes from uncultured Phycisphaeraceae bacterium, assembly GCA_964580365.1. Lineage (GTDB taxonomy): Bacteria > Planctomycetota > B15-G4 > B15-G4 > JADJEK01 > CAZBOK01. The sequence goes on along the minus strand of CAZOLL010000087.1, from coordinate 3,692 downwards.
CTCGCGATCGACCAGGCCGCGCTCGTCGACCCGCACGAGTTCCGGCTGACGCCGAGCGGCAGCACGACGGTGAACGGCTCGGGGCTGCCGCAGACGTTTCCCGGCGTGAAGAAGGACGTGCGCGTCGACCTCGGCGGCGGACTGGACACCCTGCTCTTGCTCGACTCGAACATCCCGCGCGACCTGCGCCTCGACGCCGATCCCGCGGGGCAGATCGCCGTCACGGTCGCGGCGGTCGACATCGGTCGCGACCTCCGGGTCGATGCGTCGGACACGACGGTCCAGCTCTTGTTGACCAACATCGAAATCGAACGCGACCTCCGCGCGAAGTGCGGGCCCGGGAACGACGCGATCACCTTGACCACGCTCGGGCGAATCGGCCGCGACATCCGCTTCGACGGCGGTGACGGCTCGAACTCGCTCTCGGCGGCGGTGACGGACGTCGCGGGTTCGGTCACGATGGAATCGGGGACCGCCGGCTCGATCCTCTCGTTCTCGTCGACGAGCGTCGGCGGGACGGTTCGCGCCGCGGATTCCGACGGCGGCCTCGCGCTCCTGATCCAGAACTCGGTGCTGAACCGAATCTCGGTCGATACCGGCGACGGCGACGACGTCCCGTTCATCGCGATGTGCCTCGTCGCCGGCGTCGCCGATTTCGACCTCGGCGGCGGCGCGAACGGCATGGGCGTCTTCAGCTCCACTTTCGGACGAAGACTCGTCCTCCGGGGCAAGGCGGGCGACGAATCCGTCAGCATCGCGGACGAATCCGACCTCGCGGGCGGGATGCGACTTTCGCTTGGCGACGGAGCGAACCAGGTCGTGATCGACAAATCGGCGGGGTCCGGATCGTTCGTCTTCGACGCGGGCTCGGCCCCGGACGGTTTCGAGATCACCAACTCCTCGCTCCGCGGCTCGCTGCGCTGTTCGATGGGCGCCGCGACCGGCGGGATGGCGAACGCGTTCTCGGTGACGAACACCCGCATCCGCGGCAACCTCACGGTCGACGGCGCGGGCGACCAAGACCAGGCGATCGCGACCTTCACGCGCATCGACGGCGACGTGCGCTTCCGGCTCGGGGACGGAGTGAACACAGGCGTGTTGTCGAGCGTGGCGGCACGAAACGTCCGCATGGACGCGGGTGCGCAGATCGACGGGCTGCAGACACTCTTCGGGTGCGTGATCTCCGGCGATCTGCGATTGGAGGCCGGCGGCGGAGCGAACACCATCACCGTCGCCGACGGGCCGATCCGCGGCAACGTCCGCGTCCGCGCCGGCAGCGGCGACGACACGCTGACGATCGCGCCCACGGCGCTGATCGGCGGCAAGACGAAGATCGACCTCGGCGGAGGGACGAACTCGGGTCCCTGACGCATTAGGGGCGCGGGGGACGATTCTCGGGGAGGCCGTGCTCGTGCTCGGAAACGTGCGCGTGCTCGCGGCCGCCCTCGGCCGCGGAATTCGTGGCCGAGCGCGACCCGCGGCGGCGCGAGAACCGATGCCCGACGGTTGCGAACGGTTGTCCCGGAACCCGAGGGCGTGTCCGGCGCGCTGACCGTGACGACTTGAAGCGTCCGCGCGACGCGATGCCCGCACCCGATCACCGGATGGAGGCTCCCATGACCGCTCGCTCCCTGACGATCTCACTCCTCGCCCTCCTCGCGGCAGCCGCACTCGGCGAGGGCGGCAACCCCGACCCGATCGTCGGCGAATACAGCGGCACCTGGTCGATGACCGAGAAGCGCTGGACCGACGGCGAGCCGGACCCGTCCAACCCGGAGCACAGCGAAGAGGCGTTCAGCATCCTGTTCCTCGAGGAGCACACCGCACACGTCGAGTCGATCACCGGCACGTGGAAGAAGAAGAACGGGCGCTACTCGGTCGACCTCACCAAATCCGCGACCGAGATGGTCATCCTCGACAGCGGCGACCCGAACGCCACCGAGACCTTCCGGTGCAAGAAGGTCCGTCTGCTCGCGCCCGGCAGCATCCACGGGAAGGTGAAAGTGGTCGCGAAGTACCGTCTCGACGGCGCGCGCCACAAGAACACGTTCGAGGGTCCGTTCGACGCGCTCGAGACCACCTGAGCTCGCCGGATTCTGCGGCCGAGGCGCGCGCCCGTTCACGCGAAGAGCTGGGTCAATCGGAGCTCGACCCATGCGCCTCTACGCGATCGTCCTGTCCACCGTCCTGTTCCCCGCTTCCGCACTCGCCGGCGACGTCTCGGTCGTCGTGACCGGCGACTCGCTGCGAGTCACCGGCAGCGCGAGCGGCGACTCGCTCACGATCTCCCAGGATCCGGGCGGTGATCCGCACGAGTTCCGCGTCGCGCCCGGAATGAGCACGACGGTGAACGGCTCGGGCGCGCTGCAGACCTTTCCCGGCGTGAAGAAGGACGTCTTCATCGAGGCCGGCGGCGGACTCGGCGACGAATACCGCATCGACGGCGCACGCATTCCGCGCGACCTGCGCCTCTCGACGTCCGGCATCGGCTCCGCGGTGATGACTGCTTTCGACGTCGTCGTGGGCCGCGACGTGCGCGCCGACGCTTCGAGCGGCGCGCAGGGCCTTCACTTCGTCCCGACCGGGACGACGATCAAGGGCGACGTTCGGATGCGCGGCGGAGACGCCGCGGATGAAGTGAACGTCGAGATCTCCACAGCGATTCTCGGCGACGTGCGCTTCGACCCGCGCGGGAACGCGGACCGGCTGCGCATCGCGAATTCGTCGATCCGCGGCCGCGTCGACATGGAGGAGAGCCCCGGCATCGACATGCTGCTGGTCATCAACTCCGACGTGGACGGACCGATCCGCTTCACCGACCGCGACGAGATGTCGACGGCGTCGATCTCGCTGTCGACCGTCGGGCCGATCACGCTGCAGTTCGGCGACGGCTCCGACGACGTGAACATCAACACGATCCTCGGCCGCGGCGCCGTGAAGCTCGACCTCGGCGGCGGCGCGAACCAGGTCGGCTTCGAGTCGCTGCGGTTCGACGAGAAAGTCGTGGTGCGCTGCGGCGACGGCGACGACCAGGTCGAGGTCGCGGGCAACGCGGTCTTCGACCACGGCCTCGACGTCGGGCTCGGCGACGGCACGAACATGCTCGAGTCGGACGGCTCGCAGGTGACGGGCAGCTTCGTCGTGAAGGCCGGCGACGGGTCCGACACGATCGACATCTCGCAGTCGTCGATCGGCGACGGGTTGCGGTGCAGCGTCGGCGGCGCACCGGCGAAGAACTCGATCACGTTGAGCGGCATCCAGCTCGGCGACGACGCGCGCATCATCGGCGGCTCGGCGAAGGACGACCTGATCGTCTACGGTCTGCGCGCCGGCGGCGACCTGCGTGCGGCGCTCGGCGATGGCCCGAACTACTGCACGATCGGTTCGAGCGTCCTCGACGACATCCGGCTCGCGGCCGGCGTCGGCGATGACGAGCTCAACTGCGGCGAGGGCACGATCGCGCGCGGCGACGTCCAGGTGAATGCCGGCGGCGGAGAGAACGAGATCGGGTTCGGCTCCGCGGTGTTCCGCGAAGACCTCGGCGTCAAGGCCGGCAGCGGCGACGACTCGCTCGTGCTCCCGCCCCTGACGACGGTGCTCGGCAAGACGAAGGTCGACCTCGGCGGCGGCACCAACCTGCAGCTTTGAGGTCGCCGGGCGATTCGCCGGTTCCCCGCGTCACCCGCGCCACC
>CAZOLL010000086.1:8076-12093 GCA_964580365.1 uncultured Phycisphaeraceae bacterium | reverse complement strand
GTCTACGCGGACGCCGCGCTCGTCGTGGAGGGCGAGGAGCGCCGGCTGTTCGAGCGCATCGCGCGCTCGACGTGCGACTGGGTGCTCCGCGAGATGACGGACGCGTCCGGCGGATTCCACTCCGCGCTCGACGCGGACTCCGAAGGCGTCGAGGGCAAGTTCTTCGCGTGGACCCCGGCCGAGATCGCGGCGGTCGTCGGCGAGGCGGACGCCGAGCGCGTGTGCAAGTTCTTCGGCGTCACGGCGGAGGGAACGTTCGAGCACGGCACGAGCGTCCTCGAGCAGCTCGGCTCCGAGGACGAGCGCGCGGCGCTCGAGCCCGCGATCGAGAAGTTGCTCGCGGCGCGCGCGAAGCGCGTGCGACCGTTCCAGGACGACAAGGTCCTCACCGAGTGGAACGCGCTGATGATCTCCGGGCTCGCGCGCGTCGGAGCGCGACTCGACGAGCCGCGCTTCGTCTCCGCCGCCGAGCGCGCCGCACGGTACCTGCTCGCGACGATGCGAAAGGACGGCCGGCTGCTCCGCGTCGCGCGCGGCGGCGTCGCGCGCATCGACGGCTTCCTTTCCGACTGGCAGAACCTCGTCGCCGCGCTGCTCGACCTCTCGCAGGTGTCGACCGACCCCGCGTTCCTCGACGCCGCGCTCGCGCTCGAGAAGACCGCGCGCGAGCGGTTCGCCGCCGACGGCGGAGGGTTCGCGACCACGTCGGGTGACCACGAGGTGTTGTTCGCGCGCGCGCGCGATCCGTTCGACAACGCCGTCCCATCGGGCAACTCGATCGCGGCGATGAATCTGCTCCGCGTCGCAGAGCTCTCCGGCGACGCCGCCGCCGGGGATCGCGCGCGGCGCACGCTCGCGTTGTTCGCGCCCGCAATGGAGGAGGCTCCCGCCGGGTTCGGGCAGATGATGCAGGCGCTCGACCTCGCGCTCGCACCGCCGACCACGGTCGTGATCGCCGGCGATTCGCGATCTCCGGAGTTCGCCGCGTTGAGTCGAGTCGTCCACGGGACGTTTCGGGCCGGAATCTTCGCGGTGGTGACGGACGGCTCCCGTGCAGGTGACGAGTCGGCGCCCGAGATCCTCCGCGGCAAGTCCCCGCACGACGGACGCGCGACCGCGTGGACGTGCAGCGCCGGCACGTGCCGCGAGCCCGTGAGCGATCCCCGAAAACTCGCAGCGCTCCTCGACGAGGTGGCGTGAGCGCGCGATCGGTCTAGAATCGCCGGCTTCCCCGCTCTGGAGCGAAGCTGATGCTCTCCCTCGCGCTCGTGCTGTCGGCGGCGGCGCTTTTGCAGTTCCCCGACCCGCTGCAGCGATCCGTCTTCATCGTGAAGGACGTCCGCGTCGAGGCTCCCGGCGCGCCGGCGCAGGACGGCATGTCGGTGCTGGTGCGCGACGGTCTCATCGAAGCGATCGGCAAGGACGTCGCGACGCCGGCGGACGCCGACGTCGTCGACGGCAAGGGGCTCACGGTGGTCCCCGGCTTCGTCGACGCGTGGACGACGCGACTCGCGCCGGATGCGAATGCGGGCGGCGGACCGGACGCGGGCCGCCGCGGTCCCGGCGGTCCCGCCGCGCCGAGCGGCGGCGGCGCGAATCGCGGCCCGAACGCGGCGCCGGTCGACGAAGGCGTGGCCGTCGTCGCCATGGACGTGCTCGCGCGTCCCGGCGTGACGCCGGCCGTGCGCGCGGCGGACACCATCGCGTTCGACGCCGAGAAGACCAAGGCGTGGCGCGAGACCGGCTTCGGCGTCGTTCTTGCAGCTCCGGGCGGCGCGATGATCGCCGGCGACTCGTCGCTCGTCGCGCTGCGCGATCAATGGACGCCGGACGCGCTGGTGAAGGACCACGTCGCGCTCCACCTCTCGTTCCGCACGCCGCCCGATACCGAGTACCCGTCCACGTTGATGGGCGTGCTCGCGGCGCTGCGTCAGACGTTCTCCGATGCACGGCTGCAAGAAGACCAGTGGAAGCGCTTCGACGCGAGCGGCGGCGCCGCGCGCCGCCCGGCGCTCGACCAGCGCCTCGCGGCGCTCGAGCCGGCGCGGTCGAGACGCGAGCCGGTCGTGTTCGAGGCGGACACCGCGCTCGACATCACGGCGGCGCTCGACCTCGCGAAGGAGCTCGGCGTCCAGCCGATCATCGCCGGCGGCGCGGAGGCCTACCGCGTCGCGGATCGCTTGAAGAATGAAGACGTGCCGGTGATCGTCGCGCTCGACTTCCCCGATCCGCCGAAGGGTCTGAAGAAGAAGGACGCGCCCGCGTCCGCGCCGGCGAAGGGCGATGCGGCGAAGGAAGACGCGGGAGACGCGGGAAAAGCGACGGACGTCGCGAGTGCGGCGCCGCCAGCCGCGCCGGCCGCACCCGCGGCGCCGGCGGCGACCCCGGACGCGAACGCGAAGCCCGACGACGACGCACCGTCTCCGGGTCGTCGCGGCGGCCGCGGACGCCGCGGCGGCGGTCCCCCGGGCGGCGCCCCGGCCGACGCTTCGGCGCCCGGCGCAGACGCCTCCGCCGATTCCAAGCCCGCGGGCCCCGAGGAGCCGGTGCTTCCGCAGCGCGTGCTCGAGGAGCAGGACCAACGCCGGAACGAGCGCATCGCGAACGCGAAGGCGCTCGCGGCCGCCGGCGTCCGCTTCGCGTTCTCGTCGCGCGGCGCGAAGTCGTTGACGGCTTTCAAGGAGAACCTCGCGCTCGCGATCGAGGCGGGCCTGCCGCGCGAGCGCGCGCTCGCCGCACTCACGACCGACGCCGCGACGATCCTCGGCGCGCAGGATCGCGCGGGCTCGCTCTCCGTCGGACGCGCGGCCACGTTCGCCGCGTTCGAAGGCGACCCGCTCGCGAAGGACGCGCGCGTGCGCCTGATGGTCGTCGACGGCCGGCGCTTCCCGTTCAAGCCCGCTCCGAAGAAGCCCGACGCCAAACCCGGAGAAGGAAAGGGCGGCGGCCCGGCGACCGAGGGCGCGGGCAACGCGGCCGGCACTTGGCAGGTCGAGCTCGACTCCGGCGGCGAGAAGCGCGAGTACACCGTCGAGCTGTCGCAGGACGGCGCCACGCTCTCGGGCGACGCGCGCTCGGCGCGCGGCACCGGCGAGATCACCTCGGGCAGCGTCACCGGCTCGAGCGCATCGTTCACCGTGGTGTTCGCGTTCGGCGCGCGCCGCTACGAGTTCGCCTACGAGGGCGAGATCAGCGGCGACACGATGACGGGCACCTGCACCGTGAAGTCGCCGGAAGGCGGCGTCGGCGAGCCGCGTCCGTTCACCGCGACCCGCACGCCGCAACCGCATTCGGACGTCGACGAAGCCGACGAGGGAGACGAGCCATGAAGTTCGCGATCGGATTCCTGACCTGCGTCGCGCTTTCCTCCACGCTCGCGCGCGCGGGCGATCCGCCCACCGAGATCGACGCCGATCGCCTGCGCCAGATCGAGACGAACGGCGACGTGTTCCTGAAGGACGCGACCGTCGTCCCCGTCACGAGCGCGCGCCGCGAGCACGCGTCGATCCTCGTGAAGGGCGGCAAGATCGCCGCCATCCTCCCGGGCGACGCGGCCCCGCCCGCGGGCGTCACGGTGATCGACTGCGCCGGCATGTTCGTCACTCCCGGCTTGATCGACTGCCACTCCCACATCGCGATCCGCGGCGGAGTGAACGAGGGCTCCGACTCGATCACCGCCGAGGTCCGCATCAAGGACGAGGTCGATCCGGAAGACGTCGCGATCTACCGCGCGCTCGCCGGCGGGCTGACGACCGCGCACCTCCTGCACGGCAGCGCCAACGCGATCGGCGGACAGGACGCGGTCGTGAAGATGAAGTACCGCGTGTCCGCCGCCGAGATGCTGTTCCCCGGCGCGCCGCAGGGCATCAAGTTCGCTCTCGGCGAGAACCCGAAGGGCAGCAACAACGGCGAAGAGACCGGTCCGCACCGCTACCCGGCGACGCGCATGGGAGTCGAGGCGGTGATCCGCCGCGGTTTCGAGGCGGCGCGCGACTACCAGGCGAAATGGAAGGAGTT
>CAZOLL010000086.1:0-8066 GCA_964580365.1 uncultured Phycisphaeraceae bacterium | reverse complement strand
CCGCCCCCCCGCCGAACGGGCCGGCGTGCGCGGCGACGACGGCGCGGGGCGCGGGGCCCGCCGCGCCGCGCCGCGACCTGCGCCTCGACACGCTGGTCGGCATCCTCGAGGGCCGCATCCGCGTGCACTCGCACTGCTACCGCGCCGACGAGATGCTGATGTTGATCCGCGTCGCCGATGCGTTCGGCTTCAAGATCGCGACCTTCCAGCACGGGCTCGAGGCCTACAAGATCGCGCCCGAGATCGCGAAGCACGGCGCCGGCGTGTCGACGTTCTCGGATTGGTGGGCATTCAAGGAGGAGGCGCGCGACGCGATCCCGTACAACGGCGCGCTCTGCGCGCGCGCGGGGATCGTCACCTCGTTCAACTCCGACTCCGCCGAGCTGATGCGACGCTTCAACGTCGAGGCCGAGAAGGCGATCAAGTACGGCGGCATGCACCGCGACGCGGCGCTCGCGCTCGTCACCATCAACCCGGCGAAGCAGCTCGGCATCGACGCGAAGGTGGGCTCGATCGAAGTCGGCAAGGACGGCGACCTCGCGGTCTGGTCGGGCGAGCCGCTCTCCGTGTACTCGCGCTGCGAGTGGACGATCGTCGACGGCAAGGTCGGCTTCCAGCGCGCCGATCACCCGACGGCGCTCACGGCGGACATCTCGCCGCCCGAGCCCGCGAGCGCGCCGGCGAGCGCGCCGGCCGACGCTCCTCCGACACCGGCGGCTCCTCTCGTCACGGCGCCGATCGCGCGCGCGATCACGGATCCGTTCCCGGCGATGGGCCGCTTCGCCCTGGTCGGCGCGACGGTCTACCCGGTCGCGTCCGATCCGATCGAGAGCGGCGTCGTGCTCGTGACCGACGGACGCATCGAGGCGGTGGGCAAGGGGCTCGACGTCCCGGCGGGCTTCGCGCGGATCGACTGCACCGGCCTGCGCGTGTACCCGGGCATGATCGACTCCGCGACGTCGGTCGGCATGAGCGAGATCGGGATGGTGCGTTCGACGGTCGACGCGCGCGAGCAGGGCTCGCTGCAGGGCGACCTGCGCGCCGCGATCGCCGTGAATCCGGCCTCGGACTACATCCCGGTGACGCGCGTGAACGGGATCACGACCGTCGTCGTGCGCCCGCAGGGCAGCTTGATCAGCGGGCAGAGCGGGTTGATGCATTTGTCCGGCTGGACGTGGGAGCAGATGGCGCTCGTCGATCCGCTCGCGCTGCACGTCTCGCCGCCCGACATCGGACGCCGTCGCGGCCGCTTCGGCGGCGGCGGAGGCGGCGGTCGCTTCGGCGGACCGCCGTCGGCCGACGCCACCGCGGAGCAGGACCGACGCACGCAGGAGCTGATGGACGCGTTCGCGGCGGCGCGCGCGTTCGACAAGACGGCGAAGGACGCCGCATCGCGCGGCGTCGCGCCGCCCGCGGTCGACCCGCGCATCGCGGCGCTCGTCCCGTACGCGCGCGGCGAGAAGCCCGTCGTGTTCGAGGCCGACACCGAAGGCGCGATCGAGAAGTCGATCGACCTCGCGAAGAGGCTCGAGGTGCGGCCGATCGTCTCGGGTGGTGCGGAAGCGTGGAAGGTCGCGGGCGCGCTGAAGGCGGCGGACGTCCCCGTGCTCGTCGGCCCCGTGCTCACGAACCCGTCGCAGCGCCACGACCCGTATGACGCCGCGTACGCGAACGCGGCCGTACTGTGGAAGGCGGGCGTGCGCTTCGCGATCCAGTCGGGCGATTCGCAGTTCGCGCGCAACCTGCCGTACAACGCCGGCATGGCGGCGGCCTACGGGCTGCCGAAGGACGAAGCACTGAAGGCGGTGACGCTCTACCCCGCGCAGATCTTCGGCGTCGACGCCGCGATCGGCTCGATCAAGCCCGGCGCGATCGCCGACCTTGTCGTCGCGGACGGCGACCTGCTCGAGGCGAGCACGCAGATCGTCAAGGTGATCATCTCGGGCCGAGACGTGTCGACCGTGTCGAAGCACACCGCGCTGTGGGAGAAGTACCTGCAGCGACTGTCGCCCGAGCCCGTGATCGGCGCGGGCGGCGCCGGCACACCGGCGGGCGCGGGCGCTGGCAGCGGCGCCGGATCGACGGGCTCCGGCTCGAACAGCGGACAGCGCTGACGCTCGCGTGGGTCGGATCGAGGTCGCCGGCCGGAGCGTTCGGCTCGGCTACTGCACCAACGTGCACCCGGGCGAGACGCTCGAGCGCATCGCCGAGGACCTCGTCCGTCACGCGGTGCCGCTGAAGGCGCGCGCGTTCGCGGACCGTCCGATGGGCATCGGCCTCTGGCTCGCCGCCGCGCCGGCCGCAGAGCTCGCGCGCGACGCCAAGCGCCGCGCCGAGTTCAACGCGTTCCTCCGCGCGCACGGACTGTTCGTGTTCACGCTGAACGCCTTTCCGTTCGGTCGCTTCCACGGCGCACGGGTGAAGGAGCGCGTGTTCACGCCGAGCTGGGCGGAAGACGCGCGGCTCGCGTACACGCTCGACTGCGCGACGGTCCTCGCCGACTTCCTCGGCGACGGCGAATCCGGCTCGATCAGCACGGTGCCGATCGGCATGCGCGCGGCCGGCTTCCGCGACGAAGATCGAGTGCGCGCGCGGGAGAATCTGCTCGCGGCCGCGCGCGGGATCGCCGCGATCACGGCGCGCACGGGACGCCGCATCGTGCTCGCGATCGAACCGGAGCCCGACGCCGTGCTCTCGACGATCGAGTCCGCGGTCGACTTCGTCGCGGACGAACTGCACCCCACGCTCGACGCGGCCGCGCGCGCGTCCGTCGGCGTCTGCCTCGATGCGTGCCACGAGGCCGTGCTCGACCAGGATCTGACGCGCTCTCTCGAGTCGATCGCCCAGCGCGGCGTCCCGCTCGGGAAGGTCCAGGTCACCGCGGCGCTCGAGGTCGAGCGGCCCGCGGAGAACGCGCCCGGGATCGCGCGACTCGCGTCGTTCGCCGAGGAGCGATACCTGCATCAAGCCGCTTGGCGCACGTCCGACGGAGCGCTCGCGATCGCGCACGACCTGCCCAACTTCCTCGTGGGCCGCGAGTCGTGGCGCGACGCGGCCGCCGTGCGCGCGCACTTCCACGTGCCGGTGTTCGCGTCACCCGGCGGCGGACTGTCGACGACGCGCGCGTCGCTCGCCGCATTCCTGCCGCGCGCGCTCGCGAGCGGTCTCGCCGATCAATTCGAGGTCGAGACCTACACGTTCGACGTGATCCCCGCCGCCGAGCGCGCCGCAATGGGCTGCGACTCGCTCGACGCCGCGCTCGCGAAAGAGATCGAGTGGACGCGCGCGGCGCTGTCCGCTCAGCCGCCGGCCGCGAGCTGACGCTCGGGCTGGGCGTGGCCGCGTTCCGCGAGGACTTCGCGGTAGACGCGCTCGACGTTCGCGACGCGAACGTCGGGGTGCATCATCGAGAGCACGAGTTGGCGCCCGGCGCGGCCGAGGTTCTTGCCGCGCGCGGGGTCGTCGAGCAGCGCGCCGATCGCGGCGGCCATCGCGTCCGCGTCGAGGCGCGGAACGAGCAGACCGGTCACACCGTGCTTCACGACCTCTGGGTTTCCGTCGACCGCCGTCGCGACGACGGCGCACTCCATCGCAAGCGCCTCGCGGATCGCGCCGGTGAGTCCTTCGCCCGCGGACGACGAGTTCACGGCGACGTCGGCCGCGGCGTACACCTCGGGGATGTCGCGGCGCCAGCCGAGGAACTTGAAGCGCTCGCCGCAGCCCTTGGCCGCGATCTCCTCGTAGCGCTTCCTGCGCTTCTTCTTGCCGGTGCCGACGTGGACGCACACGACGTTGTCGCGCTCGGCGATGAGCTTCGCGCACGCGTCGATGTAGGTGTTCGGCGACTTCTTGTGGTTCAGCTCGCCGACCATGATGACGAGCTGCTGGTCGTTGCGCAGGCCGAGCTCGGCGCGCAGCTTCTTTCGGTCAGTCCGCGCGGGGTCGAAGCGATCGACGTCGAACGAACCGTACACGACCGAGACGCGGTTCGCGGTCACGCCCTGCTCGACGAGCGAGTCCTTCACGGCGTCGGCGACGGCGATCACGCGGTGGATCTTTTTCGAGCGGAACACCATCCCGATCGGCCGCGAGTTGAACGTCATCGTCGTGCCGCGCTGCGCGATCACCGCGCGCGTCTCGCGGAACATCGTCGCCAAGTAGGTGAACAGGAGCGCGCTGTCACGGTGGACGTGGATCACGTCGGGCCGCCGCTGCGCGAGCCAGCGACGGAAGCGCAGGATCTCGGACGGCGGCGCCCACAGGCCGAACGGATCCATCATCTGGTAGCGGTCGATCGTGAGCCCGGAGCGCAGCCACGGCTCGAAGGTCGGGTCGAGCGGCTCGTTCGGACGGCGCTTGTTCGCGATCACCGCGACGTCGTGCCCCGCCGCGCGCTGGGCGGTCGCGAGCAGGAGCGCCTGGATGCCGCCGCCGCGCGTGGCGTCGTAGTGCGTGAGCACGTGCACGATGTTGAGGCGGGGAAGCGCCAGCATGGAAGCGCGGGAGTCTAGCGGGCCGAACATTGCGCTCCGATGAACATCCGGCGAGCGTCCCGTCGGCGCGCCGCGCGCGATCCGAGCGTCCCGCGGCTCGCGTCCGGCACTGGTTTCGACGGGTCGATTCTGCTGTACTCCCCGATCTTTGAGATCGGCCCCGATTCGGGGTCGCGCGGAGCGACGCGGTGCTGAAGAGCGCCTACGCCAACGTGGTGTCTGGACCCAAGCCGAGCTGGCTCAAGGTCCGCGCTCCCGGCGGCGAGAACTACTTGCGCATCAAGGAGCTGCTGCGGACGCGCGCGCTCCACACGGTGTGCGAGGAGGCGCGCTGCCCGAACCTCGGCGAGTGCTGGGCCGGTGGTACCGCGACGTTCATGGTCCTCGGCGACACCTGCACCCGCGCGTGCGGGTTCTGCGCCGTGAAGACCGGCAACCCGAAAGGCAAGGTCGACGGCGACGAGCCGGCGAAGCTCGCCGAGACCGTGGCCGGCCTCGGCCTGCGCTACGTGGTGATCACCTCGGTCGACCGCGACGACCTCGACGACGGCGGCGCCGCGCACTTCGCGGCCTGCATCCGCGAACTGCGCGAGAAAGCGCCCGGCGTCCTCGTCGAGGTCCTGACCGGCGACTTCCGCGGCGACGAAGCCGCGCTGTCGGCGCTGATCGCCGCGCGCCCCGACGTCTTCGCCCACAACGTCGAGACCGTCGAGCGCCTCACCCCGGAAGTGCGCGACCGCCGCGCCTCGTACCGCCGCTCGCTCGACGTCCTCGCGCGCGCGCGCTCGCTCGCGAGCAAGGACGAGGTCGCGTTCACCAAGTCGTCGATCATGCTCGGCCACGGCGAGACGGAGGCCGAGGTCGAGGCGACGATGGGGGACCTGCGCGCTGCCGGCGTCGAGCTGCTCACGATCGGCCAGTACCTGCGGCCGACCCCGCGCCATCTGCCCGTCGCCGACTTCGCCCCGCCCGATCGCTTCGCGCGCCTCGCCGAGCTCGGCCGCGCGCTCGGCTTCCGCCACGTCGCGTCCGGCCCGCTCGTGCGCTCGAGCTACAAGGCCGGCGAGCACTTCGTCCAAAGCGCGCTCGCCAACAAGACATCCTCGACCGGAGTCCCCAACCCATCATGACTCCAGAACTCCTCACCGTTCTGTCCAACGGCAAGGGCACGAAGACGAAGCCCGCGCTCCCGAAGGGACTCGACGAGTCGACCGTCCTGCGCCTGTACCGCATGATGATGACGACGCGCTTGCTCGACGATCGCGCGATGAAGCTGCAGCGCCAGGGGCGCATCGGTTTCTACGTCCCGTCGATCGGCCAGGAGGCGTGCGCCGTCGGCTCCGCCGCAGTGCTCGGCGGCGAGGACTGGTGCTTCCCGTCCTACCGCGAGCCGGGCGCCGCGCTCACGCTCGGCGTCCGTCTGCAGGACATCGTCAACGAGTGGTACGGCAACGCCGAAGACCTCACGAAGGGTCGGCAGATGCCGGTGCACTACTCGTTCGCGAAGCAGCGCTTCGTCTCGGTGTCGAGCCCGATCGGCACGCAGATCGTCCAGGCGGTCGGCGCCGCGCATGCGATGCGCATCAAAAAGGTGAAGGGCGTCGCGATCACCTACTTCGGCGACGGCGCCACCTCGTCGAACGACTTCCACACCGGGATGAACTTCGCCGGCGTCTGGAAGTCGCCGGTGATCTTCCTCTGCTCGAACAACCAGTGGGCGATCTCGTGCCCGCTCTCGTCGCAGACCGCGTGCGAGGTCATCAGCGACAAGGCGTCGGCCTATGGGATGCCGGGCGTGCGCGTGGACGGCAACGACGTGCTCGCGGTGTACCAGGCGTCGCTCGCCGCGGCAGAGCGCGCACGAAAAGGCGACGGCCCGACGCTCATCGAGGCGCTCACGTTTCGCATCGGCCCGCACAGCTCGTCCGACGACCCGACGCGCTACCGCCCGGCCGACCAGCTGAAGGAGTGGCAGGCGAAGGACCCGATCGCGCGCTTGAAGGAGTTCCTCGTGAAGCTCGGCCTGTGGAGCGACGCGAAGGACAAGGCGCTCGAGGAAGAGATCGGCGAGTCGATTGCTGCCGCGGTGAAGCACGCGGAAGGCGTCGCGATGCCCGCGACCGCGACGATGTTCGACGACGTCTACGGCACGATGCCGAAGCACCTCGCCGAGCAGAAGGAGCGCCTGCTGCAGCTCGAGCGCACCGCGGGCGGCGCGCAGATGGACAAGGACGCGGCGTTCCCGCTCTGAGAGCGACCGAGCGAGCGCGAGCGCGCGACCGAAAGAAACGACACCGGAGATCGAGAACCGATGACGACGATGACCCTGCTCCAGGCCGTGAACTCGGCGCTGAAGGACGAGATGCGCCAGGACGACCGCGTGGTCGTGTTCGGCGAGGACGTCGGCAAGAACGGCGGCGTGTTCCGCGCGACCGAAGGCCTGCAGGCCGAATTCGGCGAGGACCGCTGCTTCGACACGCCGCTCGCCGAGTCGGGCATCATCGGCACCGCGGTCGGCATGGCGCTCTACGGCCTGCGTCCGGTGCCCGAGATCCAGTTCGCCGACTTCATCTACCCCGCGTTCGACCAGATCGTCTCGGAGGCGGCGAAGATGCGGTACCGCTCCGGCGGCGAGTTCACCTGCCCGATGGTGATCCGCACGCCCTACGGGGGCGGCATCCGCGGCGGCCACTACCACAGCCAGTCGCCCGAGGCGTACTTCGTCCACACGCCGGGCTTGAAGGTGGTGATCCCCTCGACGCCGAGCGACGCGAAGGGGCTGCTCATCTCCTCGATCCGCGACGGCGACCCGGTGCTCTTCCTCGAGCCGAAGCGGATCTACCGCTCCATCAAGGAGGACGTCGCCGACGGCGCGTACACCGTGCCGCTCTCGAAGTCGCGCCTGGTGCGCGAGGGCAAGGACGTCACCGTCGTGACCTACGGCGCGATGGTGCCGATCGTGGAGAAGGCGGCGGAGGACGCCGCGGCGAAGGAGATCGACGTCGAGATCATCGACCTCCGCACGCTGGTGCCGATGGACGAGGAGTCGTTCCTCACCTCCGTCCAGAAGACCGGCCGCTGCGTCGTCGTGAACGAAGCGCCGCGCACCTGCAGCTTCGCCAGCGAGATCTCCGCGATCGTCGCGGAGAAGGCGATCGAGTCGCTCGAGGCGCCGATCGCGCGCGTCACGGGGTTCGACACGCCGTTCCCGTACTCGCTCGAACACGTCTACATGCCCGACGCCCGCCGCGTTCTCGCGGCGATCGAGCGGACGGTCAACTTCTGAACTGGTGCTCCGACCCGCGCGCAAAGCGCGAGTCGAGCGGGAGGGTCGCGTGCTGAAGGAATTCAAGCTCCCCGACATCGGCGAGGGCATCCACGAAGGCGAGATCGTCCGCTGGCTCGTGAAGGAGGGCGACTCCGTCACGGAAGACCAGCCGATCGCCGAGGTGATGACCGACAAGGCCACCGTCGAGATCACGTCGCCCTTCAAGGGCACGGTGAAGTCGCTCGCGGCGAAGGAAGGCGCGACGGTCCTCGTCGGCGCGGTCCTGATCACGATCGACGAAGGCG
>CAZOLL010000085.1:0-12177 GCA_964580365.1 uncultured Phycisphaeraceae bacterium | reverse complement strand
GGGCCCGGACGGCCCGGGCGGCCCCCCCCCCCCCCACGCCGCGATCCTCCCGGGCGGTTACGGCGCCGCGAAAAACCTCTGCGACTTCGCGAAGGGCGGCGCCGACTGGAAGGTGCACGCGGACGTCGAGAAGTTCCTGAAGGAGCTGCACGCGGCGAAGAAGCCGATCGGCGCCATCTGCATCGCGCCGGCCGTCGTCGCCAAGCTGTTCGGCTCCGAGGGCGTGCACCTCACGATCGGCAACGACGCCGCCACCGCGAAGCGGCTCGAGTCGAAGGGCGCGAAGCACGTGAACTGCAGGGTCGACGAGATCTGCGTCGACGATCAGGCGCGCGTCGTCTCGACGCCGGCCTACATGCTCGCGACGCGCATCTCCGAAGCGGCGAAGGGCATCGAGAAGCTCTGCGACGCCGTCGTGCGCATGGCGCGCTGACCCCCGTGCGACGAAATGCGCCCGCGGGGGCGCCGCGTTCTCGTGTTACCCTCCGAGCGATTCGCGCGAGGGGCGGGCACCCTTCCCGCGCGAACGAGGCAGTCGCTGCATGAAGAAGGTCGGTTGGATCGTCGCCGCCGCGACCGTGGTCGTCGGCGGAGTGTTCGTCCTCCTCCTCCAACAAAGCGAGCGCTCCGACGCCGTCGAGATCGAGGCGCCGGAGATGGTTGCCGTTGAATCCGACGCCGCGCCCGCCGCGCTGCCGGTCACGCGCGAGGTCACGGCCGCCGACGCCGTCGCGGAGGCGCCGCCCGCCGCGAGCGGCGCGCCCGAGTCCTATCGGAAGTCGCTCGGCGGCATCGTTGGTCGCGTGGTCGAGCCGGACGGCACGCCGGTGCCCGCGATGCACGTCGACCTCCTCGTCGCGTCGATGGAGGACTTCATGGCGCCGACGGCGTCGTGGTTCGACACGCCGCCGGACTTCGACCTGGTGAAGGGCTCGACGGTCACCGACGACAATGGCCGCTTCCGCTTCTCCGAGATGACGTGCCGCGCGGCGCAACTGCTCGGCCTCGACCTCGGCGGCCCGCGCGCCAAGGTGCGCTTCATCGACCGCCAGCCGAACCCGGGAGAGGTCGTCGACCTCGGAGACATCCCGCTCGACGCGTACGCGATCTTCACCGGCAAGGTCGTCGACGAGCAGCAGAAGCCCATCGCCGGCGCGCGCGTGCGCGCGACCAACCTTCCCGGCGTGATCTTCAGCTTCGGCGCCGCCGACATCCGCCCCGGTTTCTCGGTCGCGTTCAAGGACGACATGCGCGGCGGTTGGCGCGTGGTGTCGATCCCGTCGTGGATGATGCGGATCATCGAGCGCTTCCCGATTCCCGCGACCACGACGGACTCCGAGGGAAGGTTCCGGCTCGAAGGCGTCCCGCTCGGACAAGCGACCGTCGTCATCGACGAAGACGAGTTCGTGACGCTCGTGAAGACGCCGGTGCCGACCGGCCCGGCGGGCGGCGAGAAGGATCTCGGCACGCTCGTCATGGACGACGGCGAGACGCTGGTCGGCAAGGTCGTCGACGGCGACGACGTCCCGATCGCGAACGCGTCGGTGATGGCCGGCCCGCGCATCGAGCTGGCTCCGGCGGGCATCTTGTTCCCCGTCGCGAAGACGAAAGCGGACGGCACGTTCAGCGCCCGCGGCCTGCGCGACTCCGACCACGTGGTCGCGGCGCGTCCCGAGGGCGCGTTCGACTGGACCGTTGCCACCGACGTCGTGCCGGGTATCGATGAGCCGGTCATCAAGATCGGCACGACGCACTCATTGATCGTGCGCGTCATCGACCCGTCGGGGACGATCCTGAAGAAGCCGAAACTGCTGATGCAGCCGCTCACGTTCGCGCCGATGCACCCGCTCATCGTGCCGCCGCTGCCGATCGAGAAGCGCATCTCGCACCGCGAGGACGGCGCCGTCGTCGTCGCGGGCCTCGAGCCGCGCGAGTACGCCGTGCTCGCGAAGGCCGAAGGCTTCGCGGTGGGGCGGGGGCAGGCCGACCTCTCGAAAGGCCCGACGGAGGTGCTGGTCCAGGTCGAAGCAGAATCGATGCAGGCGTTCACCGTCGTCGCGAAGGGGACGAAGCGGCCGGTCGAGTGGGCGCTGATCGGCGCGTACGACCCGAACTCCGCGGACCGCGCGCTGCGCCGCGTGCCCGTCATGAGCAACCGCACCGCGCAGGACGGCACGGCGAAGCTCGGAGGCCTGACGCCCGGCGCCTACAAGGCGCAGATCGCGCACCCGGCGTTCGCGGACGCGACCGTCGACTTCAGCGTGCCCGGCCCGCCGCTCATCGTCGAGATGAGCGAAGGCGGCAGCGTGAAAGGCAAGGTCCGCGAAGGCGGGCAACCCGCCGACCCGGCGCGCTTCGTCTCCGTGTTCCTCCCTCGCGAGGAGGACTTCCCGCATGTCCGCGTCACCGACCCCGACGGGTCGTTCGAGATCAAGAACCTCGTGCCCGGCGACTACCGCGGCGTGATCCTGCGACGCTTCGCGGACAAGTCGCTCGGCGACTTCGCGGCGAACCTCGAAGGGATGATGCCGGAGCAGATGTTCGAGTTCACGATCGTCGAGGGCCAGGTGACGACGGTCGACGTCGACCTGCTCGGCGGCGACGCCGACGGTCCGACCGGCACGATCCGCGGCCGCATCGTCCTCAACGGCGCGCCCGGCGCCGGCCTCGCGGTGAGCGCGCGACCCGAAGGCGACTTCCGCGGACGCCGCGCGGTCGAGACCGACCAGAACGGGACGTTCGAGCTGGCGAAGGTGAAGGCCGGCCCCGTCCTGATCGAAGTGCGCAAGGGCGCCTCCGCCGGCAACCTTCTGTTCGGCCGGCTCGCGAACCGCAGTCTGACCGTCACCGCGAACGAGACCGCCGAGGCGGACTTCGACATCCGCACCGGCTCCATCCGCGGCCGCGTCGTCGTCGAGAACAACGGCGCTCCGGTCGCCGGTGCGGAGGTGCGGCTGCGCGCAGACGAACCGCCGCCCGCGCAGAGCGCGGTCGACGCCGCGACGGAGAAAGCGAAGAGTGCAGTCGACGGTGCGCGCCGTCCGCCCGGGCCGATGGCGCAGCCGGGAGCGCGCATGCAGACCGTGTCGACGGCGGACGGCAGCTTCGAATTCGAGTTCGTGCCGTCGGCGAAGTACCGCGTGGACGTGCGCCGTGACGGTCTCGCGAGCGCGTCGGTCAGCGGCATCGACGTGCCGTACGGCGGCTCGCCGCCGCCCGTCATCGTGAAGCTCGTCGCGGGCGTCGACGCGAAGGGCACGCTCGAACTGCCGGCCGACCTCGCGCAAGCGCCGTTCGCGTTCGTCGAGTTCCGCCAGCAGGGCGACGCGGGCGCGCGCGCCGGCGGCGGAGTCCGCAAGGAGACGAAGGCGTTCGAGGTCCACGGCCTCGTGCCGGGCAAGTACGACGTGCGGGTGTTCGTCCCCGAGGTGCAGTTCGAGACGTTGCAGGTCGAAGTCCCCCAGAACGGGCTCGACGGCTACGTGCTGCGCCCGCAGCGCAAGCCCGCCGCGCCGCCGCCCCGCTGAGGAGCGCGCGCACGCGCGACGCCGGCAGGATCCGAGTCGAAGGGAGCGTCCATGCGAGCTCGTCCCCTGATCGTCCTCCTCTCCGCGGTCGTCGTGCTCGCCGCCGGGTGGTTCCTGTTCCGCGACTCCGGCGACGCGCCCGCGGCGGCGATCGAGAACGGGACGACCGCGCAGCCCGCGAAGTCGACGGACGCCGCGCCGCTGCCGGCAACGGCGGTCGCCGAGACGAAGCGCGACACCGCGCTGCCCGAGTCCGCGCCGATCGCGCGCGTCACCGGCGACGAGTCGCTCCCGGCGGCCTATCGCCGCGGCCTCGGCATCCTCGTCGGCCGCGTCGTCGAGGCCGACCACACGCCGGTGAAGGACATCGGCGTCGAGTTGATCGGCGCGTCGATCGAGGAGCTCCTGCCCGACGTCGACTCGATGTTCGACGTGTCCCCGGCGTTGTCGCCCGTGCTCGCGGGGACGAAGACCGACGACGACGGCCGCTTCCAGTTCGAAGGTGTCGAGCCCTCTCGCTTCCACGGGCTCGCGATCGATGCAGGCGGCGCGCGCGCGACGATCCGCGTCGTCGACACCGTGCCGCTGGTCGGCGCGACGACCGACCTGGGCGAGTTCGTGCTCGAGCCGTTCATCACCGTCACCGGCCGCGTCGTCGACGAGTCCGACCGCCCGATTGCCGGCGCGCGCGTGCGCGCGACCAACTTGCCCGGGATCATCTTCCAGTTCGGCGCAGCCGACTTCGACGCCGCCGGCGCGATCGCCGGCCGCGATTTCCGCAGCAAGGAGTTCATGGTGATCGGCGTGCCCGCGTGGGCGCGCGGCTTGTTCGAGCGCCTGCCGATCCCCGCGACGAAGACCGACGCGGACGGAAAGTTCACGCTCGCGGGAGTGCCGCAGGGGCAGTCGACCGTCGTCGTCGACTTCCCCGGACTGCTCGCGCTCTCGAAAGGGCCGCTGCCGACCGGGAAGGCCGGCAACGTGAAAGACCTCGGCACGCTCGTGCTGGAGGCGGGCGAGACGTTGAACGGCAAGGTGGTCACCGGCGACGGCAAGCCCGTCGCGAACGCGCAGATCCTGGTCGGCAATTCGCTCACCGGCGGGATGATGGGCGCGCCGACGTTCATGAAGCCGTACGGCACGACCGACGCGAACGGCGCGTTCGTCGCCGGCGGGCTGCGCGACGTGAAGTGCCTGGTCGCCGTGAAGGCGCAGGACGCGCTCGACTGGAAGGTGTTCGACGAGATCACGCCCGGCATCGACGAGCCGGTGCTGAAGCTCGACACCCCGGTCGACCTGAAAGTGATCGCGCTCGACTCGGCGGGCAAGCCGCTCGCAAAGGCTGACCTCATGCTCCGGCTCGGGAGCGATCCCGCCGAGGTGCCGCTCGTCATCGCTCCGATCCCGGTGCAGAGCCGCACGACCGTGAACCCGGACGGCTCGCGGACGGTCTCGCATCTCGAGCCGAAGAAGTACGACCTGCTGGTGCGGTCCGAGGGTTTCGCGACCGGCGTCGCCGAAGTCGACCTGACGGCCGGCCCGCAGACCGTCACGGTGAAGCTCGAGCCCGAGGCCTCGCTCGCCGTGCGCGTCGTCGCGGCCGGCAAGGACGGCGAGGCGCTCGAGCACGCGCGCGTGCGGGTGTTCCGCGGCCGCGAGCTGTGGAAGCACGGGGACATCCCGGTCGCTTCGGCGCGCACCGACGGCGCGGGACGCGCGACGCTGAAGCGGCTGACGCCGGGCAAGACCACGATCGAGGTCGACCACCCCGACTACGCGACGGAGCGCGTCGAAGCCGACGTGCCCGGCGACGAGGTCGAGGTCGCGCTCCTGCGCGGCGGCGGGATCAAAGGCAGGCTGCACCGCGGCGGCGAGCCGGTCGTCGAGCCGCGCTTCGTGATCCTCGAGCTGAAGAACGATCACGTGAAGCTCGCGGTGTCGAAGCTCGACGGCACGTTCGAGATGAACCGCGTGCCGGCGGGAGACTGGCGAATCGAGGTGTTCCCGCGGTTCCTGAGCGGCGCACCGAGCGCAATCGTCTCGGAGCTCGAAGGGCTGTCGAGCCCCGAAGCGCGCCGGCGGGTCACCGTCGTGGAGGGCGCCGACGTCGACGTCGACATCGACCTGCTCGGCTCGCCGATCGAAGGGCCGACGGCGCAGTTGCGCGGCCGCGTGCTGATGAACGGCAGCCCGCTCGCCGACGCGTCGGTCTGGTTCCATCCGCAGGGGAACTGGAACGACCGCAAGTCGGTGCGAACCGACGAGTCTGGCCGCTTCGACCTCGCGGTCGTGCAGGCCGGCAACGCTCAGGTGAACGTCGACCCGAAGAACTCGCGCGGCGGATACATGGGCTTCTGGACCAAGAACCTCTCGCTGAAAGCGAACGAGGTGCGCGAGCTGGTCATCGACCTGAATGTCGGCGCGATCTCCGGCATCGTCGTCGACGAGGGCGGCAAGCCGGTCGCGCTCGCGACGGTGCAGGTGATGTCCGGCGATCCGTGGGAGATGTGGTCCGACGACGGGAAGGAGCGGGCGGAGACCGACGGGTCGCGCAACTTCGCGCAGACCGAAGCGGACGGGCGGTTTTCCATCGAGCCCGTGATGGCGACCAAGGTCAGCGTGCAGGTCTTCCACGAGGCGTACGCGAACAGCGAGCGCATCGAAGCCGACGTGCCCGCGCGCGGCGCTCCGCCCGAGCTGCGCATCGTTCTGCGGAAGGGCGTCACGGCGAGCGGAACGATCGAATTCCCGGCGGACGTCGACAAGTCGAACACGATGGTCTGGTGCCAGTCGGTGAACGAAGGCGAGGAGTTCAGCTCGAACGTCGAGTACGACGCGAAGACCGGCACCTTCTCGATCCCGAACATCTCCCCCGGCAAGTTCCGGATGAACGCCTGGGTGCAGACCGAGAGCCGGATGCTCGAGCCGATCGAGTTCGAAGTGCCGCCCGGCGGGTTCTCCGGACGGCGACTGCAGATGAAGCGGCCGGCGAACGAGGGGAAGGTCCAGGCGACCGACGGCGGCTGACGGAGGAACCCACGGGCCTTGAGGCACGTTGCCCGCGTCTCGTAGACTTCGACCCTCTCGCGGGACGGGCACCCGGGAGTTCCCTTCGATGTCGCGCGCTTCGCTCGCGAGCATCGCCGCGATCGTCCTGATCGGCGGCGCCGGTTGGTTCCTCTGGCGTGCGACGTCCGTCGAGGATGCGGCCGCGGTGGCGCCGCCCTCCGACCCCGGCCCGTCCGCGACCGAGCAAGCGCCGCCGATCGCGCCGCTCGAGAACGTCGCGCGCTCCGCGGTGGAGTCCGTCGCTCCACAAGAGGGCGCGATTCCCGAGGCGTACGTCGCCGCGATGGCGACCATCGTCGGCCGCGTCGTCGACCACGAGCACGCGCCGATGACGGGGCTGCCGATCGAGCTGCTGGGCGGCAACGTGTTCGACCTGCTGCCGTCGCAGGAGGCGTTCTTCTCGAACGCACCGCTCGAGCCGAAGCTCGTGTTCGGCACGGCGCGCACCGACGCCGCGGGGCGCTTCGAGTTCAAGGCCGTCGACCCGAACGGGCTCTACGCGTTCGCGCTCGACCCCGACGGCGCGCACGAGTGCTTCCGCCTGGTCGAGTCGACGACCGAGCCGGGCAAGACGCTCGACGTCGGCGACCTCGTGCTCGACCCGTTCGCGATCCTGAAGGGTCGCGTGGTCGACGAGTCGGGCCATCCCGTTCCCGGCGCTCTCGTCCGCGCATCGCAGATCCCGCACGAAGCGTTCACGTTCGGGCTCGGCAAGGTGTGCCGCGGCTGTGCGGCGGGCGGGATGCTGCCCGAGGAGGCGGCGCCGGGCCGGCCGAAGGACGAGTGGCTCGTGCTGCAGGCGCCGCCGTGGATCATGACGATCCTCGACCGCATGCCGTACTCGACGACGAAGACCGCGGACGACGGCACGTTTCGCCTCGAAGGAGTCCCGCTCGGCACGTTGACCGTCGTCGTGGACGCGAAGGACTCGATCGAACTCCTGCGCGGGCCGGTCAACACGCGCGCCGGCGGCGAGAAGGACCTCGGCGACCTCAAGGTCGACGACGGCGAAGAGTTGATCGGCACCGTCGTGCGCGTCGTCGACGGCAAGGACGTGCCCGTCGCGGACGTCGAGGTGATGGTGGGGGAGGTGATCCCGTTCTGGCCCGCGGCTCTGTTCCTCCCGAAGGGCAAGACCGCCGCGGACGGCTCGTTCTCGGTCCGTGGCCTCACGAGCGGCAAGCACGCGGTCGCGGTGCGCAGCCCGCAGATGAGCCAGTGGAAGCTCGCGCTCGACGTGTTCCCCGGCGCGGACGAGCCGGTCATCCGCCTCTCGGAGTCGGTGTCGCTCACGGTGCGCACGTTCGACGACGCGGGCGCGGTGCTCGAGAAGCCCGACCTGCTGGTGACCGAGGACCCGGGCTTCGGGCCGAGCCCGATGCTCGTGCCGCCGGTCCCGCTGCAGGCGCGCACGCGCGCGCGCGAGGATGGTTCGACGTTGGTCGAGGGCCTGTCGCCCGGCAAGTACCACGTGATGGCGAAGAAGAAGGGCTTCGCGGTGACCAAGGCGAAAGCGGATCTCACCGCCGGTGCGGCCACGGTGGAGATCCGGCTTGCGAAAGACCTCGAAGGCCAGGTGCAGGTCGTCTCCGTGGGCACGAAGAAGCCGCTCGAGTACTCGCTCGTCTCGGTCTTCCGCAAGCCGGCGCGCGGCAGCGAGGACAATGACGAAGACCCGTTCGACATGGTGATGCCGGTCGTGACGCGCCGCGTCGACAAGAACGGCGTCGCGTTCTTGCCGGGACTCACGAACGCCACGTACGTCGTGCGGGCGTTCCACCCGCTGTTCGCGACCGGCGAGGCGGAGATGGTCGTTCCCGGTCCGCCCGTGATGCTGCAGCTCGAAGGCGGCGGAGCGATCTCCGGACGCGTGACGCGCGCGGGCCAGCCGATCGACGAGACCCGCTTCGTGGCGGCGGTGTCGAAGCAGATGGAAGAACAGTTCACTCTGCCGCGCTTCACCGTGACCGACGCGGACGGCAACTACAAGATCGGGCACCTCAAGGCCGGCGA
Organism: uncultured Phycisphaeraceae bacterium; assembly: GCA_964580365.1. Lineage (GTDB taxonomy): Bacteria > Planctomycetota > B15-G4 > B15-G4 > JADJEK01 > CAZBOK01. The sequence continues at coordinate 3,568 of CAZOLL010000085.1, read as the reverse complement.
CTATGGCGTCTTCGTGACGAAGCGCCCGAACTCCGGTGCGCTCAACTTCGGGAACGGCGAGAACGGTCCGGCCGGCTTCATGTTCTCGACGAGCTCGGAGGCGAGCGCGGCGTCGGACGAGACACAGAACGACGGCAACGGCAACACGGTGCGCGTCGGCGGGCGCGCACGCGGCGCGAGCGGAGGCGCCGCGGAGGCGTCCGGCGAGACCGTGGTGCACGAAGGGCAGGAATCTCACCTCGACCTCGACCTCGCGCGGCTCGGCGACGACGGGCCGAAGGGACACCTCGTCGGTCGCGTCACGGTGAATCGCGCTCCCGGCCAGGACCTCACCGTTCGCGTGAAGGAGCAGGGCGGCAGCGGCCGCGAGAAGGCGACCGAGACGCGCGACAACGGCACGTTCGACTTCGGCGAGGTCCCGGCGGGGGACATCGTCGTGAGCGTCGTCGCGCACCATCCGCCGCGCACGCTCGCGATCAAGAAGATGCACCTGCAGCCGGGCGACGCGGGCGAGTGCGACTTCGACGTGAAGACCGGCCGCGTCGAAGGCCACGTCCGCGCGGCGAGGAACGGCGCGCCCGTCGCCGAGGCGCGCGTGCTCCTCATCGAGGACGCCGACGAGAAGTCCGACCGCCTCGGCGTGAACGTCGACACGGCGACCGGCGACGACGGCGAGTTCTGGTTCGACCTCGTGCCCGCCGGCCGCTACGTCGTCACGTTCCAGTGCAACGGCTTCGCCGGAACCTCGGTCGGACCGATCGACGTGCGCGACAACGGCGTCCCGGTGCGTGCGGACGCGAAGCTCGTGTCCGCCGTCTCGGTCAGCGGAACCGTCGAACTTCCCACCGACGCCGGTGCGGCGCCCTACCTCTTCGTGCAGTTCGAGAACGAGGACAAGAACGCGGGCTTCGACCTCGGCGGCTTCACGTTCGTCGATCCGAACACGCGGCGGTTCGAGCTGCCCAACGTCGCACCCGGCAAGTACCGGGTGCACGTGTTCGGTTCCGAGCACAACCTCTCGGCGGTCGAGCTCGAAGTCCCGACGAGCGGGCTCACCAACGTCGCGCTGCATCCGGAGCGCCCGAAGCCGTCGGCGCAATCGGTCGAGACGCACGAGAACGACGACGACAACGACGAGGGCGGCTGACCGGCACGCTTCGGCACGCACCATCCTCTAGGATCCTCGCGTGCTCGCCGACGCGGAACGCATCCTCGAAGAGACCAGCCGCACCTTCGCGCTCCCGATCCGCCGGCTGCCCGCGCCGCTCCAGGACGCGGTCGCGTCCGGCTACCTCTGCATGCGCGCGATCGACGAGATCGAGGACCACGCGGCGCTCGCGCCCGAGGTGAAGTCGCGGCTCCTGCGCGCCGTCGCCGCGCGACTCGAGGTCGCTGCGGGTTCTTCCGGGCCGATCGATCTGGCCGCACCGTTCGCGGAGGCGTCGGGCGCGCTGCCGGAGGTGACGCGGCGGCTCGCCGATTGGTGCGCGCTCGCGCCGGCTCCGATCCGCGGGCGCGTGCTCGAGTCGGTCGCGGCGATGGCGGCGCGGATGGCGGGTTGGGTCGACGCGCGGTTCGCGATCGAAACCGAAGCCGACCTGGACCGCTACACGTTCGCCGTCGCGGGCGCCGTCGGTCTTCTGCTCTGCGATCTGTGGGCGTGGCACGCGTCGCTGCAGACGGACCGCACCGACGCCGTCGGGTTCGGTCGCGGGCTGCAGGCGGTGAACATCCTGAGGAATCGCGCCGAGGACCTCGCGCACGGCGTCGACTTCTTCCCGCGGGGCTGGACTGCGGTCGAGATGCACCGCTACGCGCGCAAGAACCTCGTGATCGCCGAGCGCTACGCCGCGTCCCTGCCGCGAGGACCGATCCGCGAGTTCTGCGCGATCCCACTCCTGCTCGCCGGCGCGACGCTCGATGCGCTCGAGCGCGGCCGCGACAAGCTCACGCGCGAGGAGGTGCTGCGTCTGGTGGAGACGGGGATCCGGAGCTGACCTCGCCCGCGCCGCGCCGCTCGGCGCGCAGCTTCGCGAACCATTCGACGCGCTTCTTCATCTCGCGCTCGAAGCCGCGCTCGACCGGGCGGTAGAAGCTCGGCCGCTCCATCCCCTCGGGGAAGTAGTCCTGCCCGGAGAACCCGTCCTTGTGGTCGTGGTCGTACGCGTAGCCCTTCCCGTACCCGAGCCCCTTCATCAACTTCGTCGGCGCGTTCCGGATCGTGAGCGGCGGCGGCAGCGACCCGCTCTCCTTCGCCGCGTCGCGCGCATCGCCGTGCGCGACGTACGCCGCGTTCGATTTCGGCGCGAGCGCGAGGTACAGCACCGCTTCCGCGAGAGCGAGGTCGCCTTCGGGCGAGCCGAGGCGTTCGTAGGTCTGCCACGCCGCGAGCGCGAGCGGCCCGGCCTGCGGGTCGGCGAGACCGACGTCCTCCCAAGCGAAGCGCAGGATGCGGCGCGCGAGATAGTGCGGGTCCTCGCCGCCCTCGAGCATGCGCGCGAACCAGTAGAGCGACGCGTCGGGATCCGAGCCGCGCATCGACTTGTGGAGCGCGCTGATCAGGTCGTAGTGCTGCTCGCGCGACTTGTCATACACCGGCGCGCGGCGCTGAACGATCTTCGCGAGCGCGGTCGGGTCGAGCGGCGCGTTCGCGTCCGCGGCGACGCCGGCGAAGATCTCTTCCACGAGGTTGAGCAGGTGGCGTCCGTCGCCGTCCGCGAGCGCGACCAATGCGTCGCGCGCCGCGGCGTCGAGCGGGAGCGGCTTGCCGACGAGTTCCTCGGCGCGAGCGAGCAGCGCGGAGAGCGCGGCGGCGTCGAGCCGGCGGAGCACCATGACGCGCGCGCGGGAGAGGAGCGCCGCGTTCAGCTCGAACGAAGGGTTCTCGGTGGTGGCGCCGACGAGGATGACGGTGCCGTCCTCGACCCAGGGCAGGAATCCGTCCTGCTGCGCGCGGTTGAAGCGGTGCACTTCGTCGACGAAGAGCAGCGTGCCGCGGCCCATCGCGCGCCGCTCCTTCGCGCGGTCGAACACCTTGCGCAGCTCCGCGACGCCGGAGAACACGGCGGACAGCGGTTCGAAGTCGAGGTCGCAAGCCTCCGCGAGCAGCCGCGCGATCGTCGTCTTGCCGGTGCCCGGCGGGCCCCAGAGGATCAGCGACGAAAGCCGGCGCTGCGCGACCATGCGCCCGATCGGCGCGTCCGGGGCCAGCAAGTGCGACTGTCCGACGACCTCCGCGAGCGATGCAGGACGAAGGCGATCGGCGAGCGGGCGTGGGGCCGACGACGAGAAGAGTGTGGACGACACGCGCGAGAGCGTAACCACCCCCGACCCCGAACCGAACCCGAGTCCGCTCACGACAGCGCGGCGCGCGGGATCGCGCGAGGATCGAGGCGTCCGTGGGGGAAGGTCGCGTGGATGAGTTGCCAAGAGCGCGGTGACGCGACGGGCGCGGGGCGTGAGGACGGCGCGAGGTCCTGCCAGCGGTGGAACCACGCGGCGCTCGAGTACGGATCGACGATGCCGGTGAAGGGGATGCCGTGGCGACGCGCGTTGTTGAGATGGGGAT
>CAZOLL010000084.1:5547-12206 GCA_964580365.1 uncultured Phycisphaeraceae bacterium | reverse complement strand
CGACTTGCCGGCGCCGTTCGGGCCCACGAACCCGACGATCTCGCGCGGAGCGACCGAGAGCGTGACGGCGTCGACCGCGACGAGTCCGCCGTACCGCTTCGTGAGCGCGTGCGTCTCGAGTGCGGCGGTCGCGGGCAACTCTCGTCTCCGTTCGATCGGATCGCGCGGGCAGGACGGCAGCCTACTTCGCGACGGGCCGCGATCTCGACTGCGGCGCGCCGTCATTCGTTTCGCGTCGCGGCGGACGACGGCTCCGCCAACGCACGACTCCGCCTTTGTTTGCGAGCGCGGAGTGTAGAAAGCGGCCCACGCGTCTTCGCGGGCGCGGTCACGACCGGCTTGCGTTCGAGCGCTCGATCTTTACGGTTCCCCGCCTCACCCCGCCCCTCCCGCAACCGGGCAAGTTGGAGCGTCCGAGATGAGCGCGACCCTCACGGTCACCGATCTGAAAGTCAGCGGCTACCAACGCGTCGTTCGCGGCGTCGACGAGAAGGCCGGACTGCACGCACTGATCGCCGTCCACGACACGACGCTCGGCCCCGCGCTCGGCGGCCTGCGCATGTGGGCTTACAAGAGCGAGGAAGACGCGAAGTTCGACGTGCTGCGTCTCGCGAAGGGGATGACCTACAAGTCGGCGGTCGCGCAGACCGGTCTCGGCGGCGGCAAGTCGGTGATCATCGGCGACGCGCGCACGCAGAAATCTCCCGCGCTCTTCCACGCGATGGGCGAGCTGATCAACGCGCTCGAGGGCATGTACATCACCGCCGAGGACGTCGGCATCTGCGTCGCCGACCTCGACCAGGTCGCGAAGACGACGAAGTGGGTGAGCGGCCGCGAGCGCATGAACGGCGGCAGCGGCAACCCCTCGCCCTACACGGCGCACGGCTGCTTCGTCGGCATCAAGGCCTGCCTCGAGGAGGTCTACGGCTCGCCGAGCTTCGCCGGCAAGACGTTCGCGATCCAGGGCCCCGGCGCCGTCGGCTTCCCGCTCGCGCAGTCGATCGTGGAAGCGGGCGGCAAGGTCGTAGTTGCAGACGTCAACGCCGAAAACGTCGCGCGCGCGAAGAACCAGCTCGGCGCGCGCGTGGTCGAGCCGGACAAGATCTTCGACGCCTCGTGCGAGGTGTTCGTGCCCTGCGCGCTCGGCGCGATCCTCGACGACGACACGATCCCGCGGCTGCGCGCGAAGATCGTCGCCGGCTGCGCGAACAACCAGTTGAGAGACCCGTCGAAGCACGCGCAGGCGCTGAAGGACCGCGGCATCCTCTACGCGCCGGACTACGTCATCAATGCGGGCGGCATCATCAACGTGGGCTGCGAGTTCGCGCCGGGCGGTTACCACGAAGCGCTCGCGATGCCGAAGATCGACAACATCTACAACGCGTTGAAGGAAGTCTTCGCGACCGCGCGCACGCGGAACATCACGACCGCCGTCGCCGCGGACGAAGTCGCCGAGCGCCGCCTCGCCGAAGGCCGGCGCGTGCGCGTCCGCTGACGCGCCGCCTCACTTTCGGAGCACGCGCTCCCGTCGGGTGGTGAATCGTCGTCTTTGCCCGTTTGCAGAATCCGCTCTCGGCTTGGGAGCGGCGCGCCGCGGAGTTCGCGTAGGTCGCGGCGCGATCGCACCGGCGCGGGCTCTCGTGCGCGGTCCGTCGGTTGCAGCACTCTCCCCCCGCGTGGAATCACGCGATGGAAATCGATCACGCGCCTTGCGGATCAAGTCATCGACATCCTCAGCTCCTGCCCCCGGGTCCGCAGGGGGCCTACTTCTCCCCTCCTCGCCGAACGCGAAGCTCCGATCCGACGATCGCGAGCAAGCGGTCGATCACCGCGCCGCGCGCGAGCTCCGACTGTGAGTCGGCGCGCGACACGAGCCGCACGCATCGCCGCCGACGGCGAGCGCGGCCGCCGCCGCTACCGCCGGAAGCCGACGCGCCGAGTCCTCGCTGCGATGACGAAGCTCTACCTCGAGCGCGGCGGCCTCCCCGTCCCGGAACGGATCGAGGAGTCCATCCGGACCTGATCGGGGCGCGGTCGGCTACGCTCTTCCGCATGTTCGAAGACCCCCTGGACCGCAGGCACGGGCCGCACCGCGCGGTCGTGGCGAAGAAGGTCGAGAAGCCGGCGAAGGACGCGACGCCGAAGCCGGCGGGCCCGCCGCCCGGTCCGCACGACTCGCTCCCGTTCGACGCCGCGTACTTCCGCTCGCACTTCCCGCACTTCATCCGCAAGCCGAGCAAGCGCCCGCGGCCCGCAAGCCGCGACGGCCGCGACTACGCGGTGAACGTCGTGCTCGGCGACGGCGCGGTGTCGCTCGACGTCTCGCACATCGAAGGGATGTCGGACCAGTGGGCGCTGTTCGCGGTCTTCGACGACGACGGCGCCGCGGACTCCGGTGCGACGCGCTACCTGTTCGTCCCGTACGGGACGATCGCGCGCATCGAGGTCACCGCGCTCGAGCGCCACGCGGGCTCGATCGGCTTCCGCGTGCGCGGCCGCGACGCGAAGAAGCAGAAGGCGAAGAAAGGGAAGGCCGCTCGCGCCGCTCGCGCCGCTCGCACCGGTCGCAACGGGAAGCGCCGCAGGTGAGCGCGAAGAAGGCGGCGAAACCGCTCGCGACGGGCGCGACCGGCACGCCGGCCGTCGACGCGTTCGTCGCAAAGCTGAAGCACCCGCGCGCGGCCGAGATCGATGGGTTGCGCGAGACGATCCGCGGCGCGGCGAAGGACGTCACCGAGCTCGTGAAGTGGAACGGCCCGAGCTTCCGCCGGAACGACGACTTCGCGACGATCCACTGGCGCGACAAGAAGTGGCTCGGCGTCATCCTGCACCGCGGCGCGAAGTCGAAGGACGGCGCGACGAAGGTCGCGATCGACGACCCGCGCGGCCTGCTCGAGTGGCTCGCCACCGATCGCGCGATCGTGAAGTTCTACGACGCGCAGGAGCTCGCGGACAAACGCGCCGCCTTCGCGGCCGTCGTGAAGCAGTGGGTGAAGGGGATGTGACGCGTGCTGCGCGTCACTCCACGCGCACGGGCCACGCGGCTTTCACCTCGACGCGCTCCGCGAAGCGCAGGTGCGGCGCGCCGTCGAGCGCGACGCCGAGCGGCGCCGCCATCGAGTTCGCTTCGAACGTCGCCTCCGCGGGCGCGAGCCGCCACGGCGCGTGCTCGATGTCGCCGCGCCACACGCGGCCCTTCTTGTCGCGCGCGTCGCCGGCGAACAGGCAGTACCGCTCGGTGAGGAAGTGCTCGAGCGTTCCGGGCCGCGAATTCTCCGCCGCGCCGATCGGCCGGTAGCGCGCGCGCAGCTCGACTTCCGGCGCGCCGCGGTGCACGCGACGGCTCGCGTACGTCACGACCTCGCCCGTGCGCGCGCACGCCATCTCCGCGTCGAAGTAGTTCAGTCGCCACAGCGTGCGCGCGACGCGCACCGCGAGGCGGCTCGCCGCGTCGAGCGAGAAGAACCACACGCCCGTTTGTCCGCCGTGCGTCACGTAGGTGCGCACGTTCATCTCGACGAACGCGTGCGTGCCGGGCAGCGGCGGGAGGTACTCGCCGCGGATTCCGCTCATGCGAAACGGCACGACGCCGAGCCACGCCGCGCCGTCGAACTCGTCGATCGACAGTGCCGCGGGAACATGCGGGCGCAGCGCCGCGGCCGGCACGCACCAGTGCGCGAACAGGAGGTCGTGCCAAGTCATCCGCATCACCGAGCGGCGATCCATCGGTCCTCCTCGTCTCCACGCTACCGCCGCGAACCGCTACGTTGTGCGCCCCCCGCACGATCCGGAGCGAACCGCATGCGCCTCCCCGCGACCTCGATCGCCGCCGCACTCCTCGCCGTCCTCGTCCCGCTCGCGCACGACGCGCGCGCGCAGGGCATCCAGCCCGCGCCGGACCCGGACTTCGGCGCGAGCGCGGAACGCGAACGCACTTTCGATCTCGTCCACGCCGACATCGACGTGAAGCTCGACATCGACCAGGAGCTGGTCGCCGGCCGCGTGACGCACACGATGAAGTCCTTGCGCGATTCGCTGTCGGAAGTGCAGCTCGACTCGGAAGGCCTCACGATCAAGTCGGCCACGGTGAACGGCAAGAGCACGACGTATCGCTCCGAGGGGAGGAAGCTGTTCATCGCGCTGCCGTCGCCCGCGAAGTGGGGCGAGGAGCTGACCGTCGCGCTCGACTACGAAGGGCATCCGAGCACGGGGTTGTTCTGGGTGCACGCCGACGCGTCGGACCCGAAGAAGACCGACCAGTGCTGGACGCAGGGCGAGGACGAGGACAACCACCTCTGGGTGCCGATCTACGACTTCCCGAACGACCGCTGCACGTGGACGACGCACCTCACCGTGCGCGACGGACTCACGGCCGTGTCGAACGGAGTGTTCGCGGGGGCGGACGCGGCGGGCGGCGGGTGGAAGACGTTCACCTACAAGATGGAGCAGCCGAACGTCGTCTACCTCATCGCGCTCGCCGTCGGACCGTGGGAGCGCTACGCCGACGAGTGGCGCGGCAAGCAAGTCGAATACTTCGTGAACAAGGGCGTCGGCGAGGCGACGGCGCGCCGCTCGTTCGGGCAGACGCCGGACATGCTCGAGTTCTTCTCGAACGTGATCGGAGTGGAATACCCCTGGAACAAGTACGCGCAGGTCGCCGTGTCCGACTTCGTGGTGGGCGGCATGGAGAACGTGACCTGCACGCTGCAGACCGACCGCACGCTGCACGACGAGGTCTCGCACCTCGAGCGCTCGAGCCAGGGCCTCGTCGCGCACGAGCTCGCGCACCAGTGGTTCGGCGACTACGTCACGTGCCGCACTTGGAAGGACCTCTGGCTGAACGAGGGGTTCGCCACCTTTTATGCAGCGCTGTATGCGGAGCACGCCGACGGCGTCGACGACTACCGCCTCGAGATGTGGGACCAGCAGCGCGGCTTCATGAACGCGGATCCCGCGGAAGACCCGCGGCCGATCGTCTCCGACTTCTACTCGCGCGTCGGCGGCGCCTCGAACCACGTCTACACCAAGGGCTCGTCAGTGCTGCACATGCTGCGCTTCGTGCTCGGCGACGCGGCCTATCACCGCTCGATCAAGACGCACCTCGAGCGCGGCAAGCTCGGCCTCGCGACGACGCACGACCTCGAGATGGCGATCGCCGACACCACCGGTCAGAGCCTCGAGTGGTTCTTCGAAGAGTGGGTGCGCCTCGCGGGCTACCCGAAGTTCCAGGTGAGCTTCGAGTACGACGACGCGACGAAGAACGGAACGCTCACGGTGAAGCAGACGCAGAACGTCGGCAAGCTCGTGCCGGTGTTCCGCACGCCGGTCGACGTCGAGCTGGTCGTGGACGGGAAGCCGGACCTGCGCCGAATCTTCGTGACCGACAAGGAGCAGACCTTCTCGTTCGCGCTCTCCGGCCGACCGTCGCGCGTCCGCTTCGACAAGGGCGGGTGGATCCTGAAGACGCTCGACTTCCAGAAGTCGGTCGAAGAGTGGATGGAGATCGCGGAGAAGGACGACGACGTCATCGGCCGCCTCGAGGCGGTGACCGCGCTGTCCGACAACGCCGATCCGCGCGCAGCCGAGTGCCTCGCGCGCGTGCTCGCGTCGAAGGACCACTACCGCGTGCGAAACGTCGCGGCGACCGGCCTCGGCAAGAAGGGCGGCGACGCGGCGCGCGCGGCGCTGATGATCGCGGCGAAGGACCCGGAGGCGCGCGTGCGCCGCACGGCGGTCGATCAGCTCGGTGCGTTCGAGAAGGACGAGTCGGTCGTCGCGCTGCTGCACGACGTGCTCGACCACGACGTCGCGTACGGCCCGCGCTCGGCCGCGCTCGGCTCGCTGCAGAAGGTGAAGGCGCCTGACGTCGCGGACGCCGCGGAAGCCGCGATGTCGATCGCGTCCGAGGACGACCAGATCGCGCGCGCCGGCCTGCGCGCGCTCGCCGCCGCCGACGCGAAGCGCGCCGCGCCCAAGGTGCTCGAGCTGACGAAGAAGGAAGCGCCCGCGTCGATGCGCCAGGAGGCGATCCGCCTGCTCGGCGACGTCGCGCCGCAGTTCACGCCCGAGCAGCGCACGGTCGCGCTCGAGGCGGCGCGCGGCTGCCTCAAGTCGAAGCAGTCGCGCGTGCGCGCCGCCGGCGCGAGCGCGCTCGCCGGCCTGAAGGCGACCGAGGCGCTCGACGAGCTCGACGACCTCGCGAAGAACGACAAGCGCGAGTTCGTGAAGCGCAGCGCGAAGGACGCGGCCGAGAAGATCCGCAAGGACTCCGCGCCCGCCGGCAACATCGACGACCTGAAGAAGCGCATCGACGAGCTCGAGCGCCGACTCAACGAAGCCCGCGATCGAGGCGGCCGCCGCGGCGGCGCGAACCGCCAGTCATGAAGTCGCCAATCGTGAAGACGTTCTCGTTCAAGATCGCGGTGGTGTTGTTCGTCGTGGCGTTCTTCCTGACGGTGAACAACAAGGACGAGGGTGTCCGGGCGGCGTGCGTCGTGGCCGGCGGACTCGCGCTCCTCGCGGCGGCGATCGAGGCGCGGGGGTGACGGAGGGGTTCGAGTCTCGGGCCCTCGTGGACTCGGGTCGGCGAACCCTCGGGAAGCGGGCGCGGGCCCCCCCGCCCCAAAAAACGCGCCCCACCAACCCCCATAAAACCCCCA
>CAZOLL010000084.1:0-5537 GCA_964580365.1 uncultured Phycisphaeraceae bacterium | reverse complement strand
CGGGCGCAGCTCGTCCCGAGTTCTCGCGCCTGGGGCCGCGCCCGTCCCCGTCGACCCGAGGTTCCGCGGACCCCAATCCCGAAGGCCCGACCTCCGGTGTTCTCCCCACGAGCCGTTGGCCGCGCGTCGGATTCCGGGGCACAATGCTCCCCGTGGCAGAGCCTGACTCCCTCGCCCGTCACGAACCGTGCTTCTCGTGCCCGCAGCATCGCACCCACGGTGCGGGGTGCGCGGTCGTCGAGGCGGGGGCCGACGTCACTCTCGATCAATTCCTCGCGCGCGAGCCGTGCTTCCTGAAGGAAGAGCTGCGCTCGTTCGCGGCGCGCTTCCTATCGCACCGGCCGCGCTCGCTCGCGGATCCGGATGACCTCGTCCAGGAAGTCTCGGCGCGACTGCTCGCCGATCCGCAACTGCGGCAGGGCGGGTTCGGTCGCGGACTGCGGCCGTTCCTCGGCTACCTGCGGCGCACGCTCGTTCGCGTCGCGGTCACCGCGGAGCGCAGCGAGCGCGGGCGCATGCGCTGCGGCAACTGCCGCCACTACGGACCGTGGTCGGGACGCTGCTTGAACCTCGCGCACGAACACGCGCGCGCGGAGCTGCCGGCGACGCAGGAGCCACGACACCTCGACCCGCCGTGCCGCGCCTTCGTCCTGCGTCGTGCGGGCCGCGCGTTGACTCCGCTCGAGGAAGAGAACGCCGCGGCGCCGGAGACTCCCGCGCCGGACTCCGAGATCCTCGCGCGCATCCACCGCGCGCTCGTCGAGCTGGCGGAGATCCACCCGCGCGCCGCGCTGGTCGTCCGCGCGCGCCTCGTCGAGCAGCGGACCTACGACGACCTCTCGGAAGTCGCGGCGAGCGTGCGCACCATGAAGCGCGACTTCGCGTTCGGATTGGCTTTCCTCAAGCGCCGGCTGAAGTCGCTCGCTCCCGAATCCCTGGCCCCCGAACGGAAGAACGTCCGTTCCGAGCGGGCATGGCAGCGCCCGTCATGAGCTTCGAGGAAGCGCCCGCGTCGCGGTCCGGCGAATTGCCGGACCCGGAGCGCGAGATCGATCCCGAGCTGGCGAAGGCGCTCGCCGACTTCCGCGATTCCGACCTCCACCAATCCGAGGCCGTTCTCGCGGCGCTCGGTGAGTGTCCGACTCCCGCCGAGGTTCTCGCGCTCGAGGCCGGCGAGATCGCCGCGCCGTGGCGGCGCAACGCGCTTGCGCGGCATCTGATCGCGTGCCGTCGCTGCGCGGCGCGCCAGCTCGCGACGCTCGCGAACGGTGCGGCGCCGCTCGCCGCGCCCGCCGCGGGTCTCGCTCGACGCCGCACGCAGTTCGCCGCGGCCGCGGTGGTGCTCGCGTCGATCGCCGCGTCGCTGTGGGCCGCGCGTCCGGCCGACCGCATCCGCTCGCTCGGCGGCGGCGACGTCGTCGCCACCGCGTGGGCCGACGCGCAGGGCCTGCGCATGCGCGGCGCCGACGATCCGAAGCGCGAGGCCCGCGTCCTCGCGGTCGCACCACGCGCCGGCTTCATGAGCCTCGTGCGCATCGACGGTGCGGCCGCGTCGGTCCCGGTCATCGAGACCGTGGAGGGCGCCGCGATCTCCGTCGCGGTCGTCGCCGACCAACCGCTCGTCCTCCCGATCGACCGCGTTCTCTCGTTCGCGCCGGGCACCGTGTACTTGACTCTGTTCACGGAAGAACCGATCCCGGTCACCGAACTCCCGCTCGTCGCGATGGACGCGCTCCGCGGCGTCCCGCCGAAGGGCGGCAGCGCGTCTTCTCTCATCGCGCGCTGACGATTCTGCCGATGTAAGGGGTCCGCCCGCGCTGTTTCCGCGCGGAGCTTGCGGAGCCTCGGCATGCCGACTGGAACCCGTTCGATCGTCGCGCTCGCGGCGGTCCTGGCGCTCGCTGGCGCGACCCCGGCGCGCGCGTCCGACCCCGCGCCGTCGATCCGCGTCGCACGCGACCGCGTGTTCCCGACGCTCGTGCACCTGCAGCCCGTGTTCGACCACGCGGTCGGCGGTCGCACGGTCGAGAGCGCGGTGAACGGCAGCGGCGTCGTGATCGCGGCGGACGGCCTGGTGGTCACGAACTTCCACGTCGCGGGGCGCGCGAAGCGCCTCACCTGCACGCTCGCCGACCGGCGGTGCTGCTCGGCGACGCGCGTCGGCGCCGACGCTGCGACCGACCTCGCGCTGGTGCGGCTCGACCTCGCGGAGCTCGGCGTGACGTCGTTGCCGTGCGCGAGCTTCGCGACCGAAGACGACCTCGAGCCGGGCGACGCGGTGATCGCGATGGGCTCGCCGCTCGGACTCACGCGCTCGCTGTCGTGCGGCGTCGTGTCGTGCGTCGATCGCGTTCTGCCGGACCTCACGCTCGACGGCGGACTCGCGACCGGCGCCTTCAACCTGTGGATCCAGACCGACGCGGCGATCAACCCGGGCAACAGCGGCGGGCCGCTCGTGAACGGCGACGGCGAGATCGTCGGCATCAACACGCGCGGCTGGCGCGGCGCCGAGAACCTCGGCTTCGCGATCCCCGCCGACGTGGTGCGCGAGGTCGTCGCGGCGCTGCTCGCGGACGGACGCGTGCGACGCGCGACGCTCGGCGTCACGCTGCAACCGGTGACGGTCTTCGCGCGCGATGCCGCCGACGGTGCGTTGGTCGGCTCGGTCGTCGCGGGCGGGCCGGCCGACCGCGCCGGGCTGCGCGCGGGCGACGTGCTCGTGTCCGTCGATGGCGCATCCGTTCGCGCGGAGTTCGATGAAGACCTGCCGCCCTTGCGCCGCGCGCTCGCGCGGCTGCCGATCGGCGCGGGCGTCGAGGTCAAGCTGCGTCGCGCGGGGCAGGAACGCACCGCGGTCGTCGTGACCGCCGAGGAGACGAATCCCACGGCCGACGAGATCGACGCGCCGAGGTTCGGGCTCACGGCGCGCGGGCTCACCGACGCGGAGCGTGTCGACCTGCGCGTCGAGCCGGGGCGCGGCGTGTTGTTGACCGGCGCGCGGCCCGGATCCCCCGCGGGAACCGCGCGCCCCGCGTTGGCGAACGGCGATGTCGTGCTCGAGGTGAACGGAAGTCCGATCGACGCGACCGAGGCGCTGGTCTCGGCGCTCGAGGCCGCGAAGGACGGCGCGCTGCTCCTGGTCGCGCGCGGGCCCGCGCGCTTCCACGTCGCGCTGCCCGGGCCGTCCGCGCTCGGCGTGCCGGAGGCGCGGCGATGACTCGGCGATCCCTCGTCGCGCTCGCGCTGCTCGCGGCGCTCGCCGGTTCCGCGGGATCCGCGCGCGCGTTCGACCACGAGAAGGATTCGGCGGCGCTGCGCTCGATCCACGCGGCGCTCGCGCCCTCGGTCGTGCAGGTCGACGCCGTGGTGCGCACCGGCGTGCAGAGCGGCGTCGAGCTGGACGTCGAGAAGTCGTTCTTCGGCGTCGTATCCGCGCGCGACGGCGCGCGCGCCGTGATCCTGTGCCCCGGCGAGTTCTTCGACCAAGGCAGCGCGCTCGACGCGCGCGTCGCGTCGGTGCGCGTGCGCGTCGCCGGCGGCCGCGAGTTCGACGGCGAGTTCCTCGGACAGGACGACGACGTCGCGCTCGCGTTCGTGCGCGTCGACGACGCGGAGTTCGACGCCGCGCCGGCCGCGTTCGCCGCGGATGACGCGGTCCTCGCCGGCGACTTCGTCGCGACGGTGCGTCTCGCGGGCCCGAGCTTCGGACACGCGGCGTTCATCGACGCGTTCCTCGTGTCCGCCACCGTCGCGGAGCCGCGCTGCTTCGTCTCGACGTTCGGACTCTCCGATTCACTCGGCGCGCCGGTCGCCGCGTTCGACGGACGCGTGATCGGGATGGTGCTGTTCCAGCGACTCGGCGGCGGCTCCGTGCGGCGTGACCCGGCGACGGGCGCGCGCGAGACGTCGCTGTTCGCGCCGGTGTTCGGCTCCGACCCGGAGTCGCGTGAGGTCGTGATCGTGCCGGTGTCGGCGTTCCGCGATCGGCTCGGCGGCCCGCGCGCCGCGTCGCCGGCCGAGGCGCCGAAGGCCTGGCTCGGCGTCGAGATGCAGGTCGTGCTGCCGGAGGTGCGGCGGATGCTCGGCCTCGCCGAGCCGTTCCGCGGGGTCGAGGTGACGCGCGTGCTGCCCGGCTCGCCCGCGGATGCCGCGGGATTGCGACCACTCGACCTCGTGTCCGCGATCGACGGCGTTCCGTTCGACTGCGTGCGCGAGAAGGACGTGCGGGTCGTCCGCGAGCGGCTCGCCGAGCGTTCGCCCGGCGACACCATGCGGCTCGCGGTCCGCCGCGGGGCGGAGGAACTCGCGGTCGACGTCCTGCTGGGCGTCGTGCCCGCGCCGGCGAGCGCGGCGAAGACCGCCGAATCGGACCTCCTCGGCCTGCGCGCGCGCGACCTGGTCTACGCCGATCGCGCCGACCTCGAGCTCGAGGCAGGGACGGGCGGCGCGCGGCTGCTCGCGGTGAAGCCGGCCGGCCGCGCGGGCCTCTCCGGTGCGCGCGTCGGCGACGTCGTTCTCGAAGTGAACGGCGAGAAGGTGAAAGGCGCGGCCGACCTCGCGGCGCGCGCGGGCGGCGGCGGGCGTGAGACGGTGCTGTTCATCCGGCGCGGCCGCGAGACCCGTTTCGTCAAGATCCGCTGAAACGGGCGACGCCTCCGGAGCGGCCGAGCGGCCGCCGCGGAGGCGTCGTCGATCCCACCCGGCGAAGCCGGGCGGCGATCACATGTGGGTGTGGTCGCCCGAGGGGTTGTACTGGTTGAACGAGACCACGCCCGCGGCCCAGTCCCAGATCTCCCAGAGATCCATCGAGCCGGCGGCGCCGGCGCCCATGCCGATCTTCAGGCCGACCTTGAAGTCGCCCTTCGCCTGGTCGAAGGTCCAGAAGTCGGGGCCGTTGTGGAGCGCGTTGTTGGCGCCGAGGATCTCGAGGTCGGCGTAGTCGAACACGCCGAGACGCACGAGCTTGGTGAGCTGGGCGTGCGCGCCGAAGTCGTAGTCGTTCTTGCCCGTGCCGAAGTTCAGATCGAAGACGTCATAGAAGTCGAGCACGAGGTTCACGGGCCAGTGAACCAGCTTCTGGCCCGCGCTCATCTCCTCCGCCGCAGCCAGGTTCGCGGGAGCGTTCGACGTGTTCACGCCGGCGCATCCACACAGAAGCGACGAGAGAAGCACCGCACTCCAACACTTGCTCATCGAGAACCCTCCCTTTGCGTGAGCAGCCGTTCGAAAGACAGCGGGGACCGAATCAAGGTCACCGGACGCGGGCACAGTAGGATCGCGCCAAGGGCGATTCAAAAAGAAACTTGCGGTGGATTCCCATGAACTGGACGCTCCGGCGATCGGCGCAACTCGTGATTCTGCTCGTCCTCGCCGGTGCGTTCGGATGCGGATTCTCGCGTGTGCAGGTCGCGATCGGCGCGGACCTCGACGCCTCTGCGGGAGCGGTCGCGTGCGTGGCGCCGCTCGCGGCGGAAGTCGGCGCGCGCGTTCTCGCACGCGGCGGAAACGCGGTCGCCGCGCCGAGCGCGACGGCGTTC
>CAZOLL010000083.1:0-12328 GCA_964580365.1 uncultured Phycisphaeraceae bacterium | reverse complement strand
GTCGCCCGCGAAGAACACGACGAGCGGCACGCCGGCGACGGGCTGCGCGTCGCGATCGACGACGGTGACGCGCGCGGTCGCGGTGTACGGCCCCGTGCCGCTCTTCTCGAGCGTGATCGCGTCGACGTGCAGGAACGGCGGCAGGGAAGTGAACGGCGCGCTCGCGCCGGACGCGTTGCCGTTCCTGTCGGTCGCGGTGACCACCGCAGTGAGCGCCGCGCCGGGCGTCACGCCATCGAGCACCACGTCGTGCCGCCGCCGCAGCGTCGTGTCCGACGCGGAGAGCGCGCCGCACTGGACGCTGACCGTGGTCGGCTCGTCGGTGACGATCTCGATCGTCGCGATGTCGGAGCCGATCTCGAGCGCGCGCGCGATCTCGATCGACGGCGGCGTCGCGTCGGGGAGCGACGCGTCGGGGACGCGCGGGTTCGCGCCGAGCGCGCGCTCGAAGCCGTCGGTGTACCCGTCGCCGTCGGTGTCGGCGTTCGCGGGATCGAGCCCGTTCGTGCGCTCGATGAAGTCGAACGCACCGTCCTCGTCGCGGTCGATGCCGAGCCGCACGCCGAGGCCGGGCGGCACGCAGGTGAACGTGAAGCTCGCGATGCCGGCCTGTGCGACCAGCGTGACGACCGAGCGATCGACGAAATCACCGGTGTCGAACTGGTAGCCCCACTTCTGCTGCGCCGCGCTCCACGTGAACAGCGCGCCGCGCGGAAGGATCTCGCCGCTCGGCAGCGTGCGCCAACCCTTGAGGATCAGGTCGAAGTCGGAGTGGGGCGGCTTCGCGCGCGTCTCCGCGAAGTCGAGGAAGGCGGCGGCCTGCGCGACGCTGCTCGCATCGAGCGTGAACTGCGCGCCGACCTGTGGCGACAACCCGTGGTCGAACGACTCGACGAACGCGGCGACCTCGTCCTTGTCCTGCGTCGTGAAGTTCGAGAACGTCGGCGGCCCGCCGTTCGGGATCGTGAAGTCCATGAAGCCGCGCACGCCGTTCACCGCGCCGTCGTGCAAGAGACCGAAGCCGTTCACGTCGCGGTTGTGTTTCTCGTAGGCCATGCGGAGCTGCGCGGTCTGGAACAGCTGCGTGAAACTGCCCGCGCTCGCGACCGGGCGCGACCCGGTGAAGTCGTCCTTCGCGAAGAAGTCGCCGTTGTGGCAGTTGACGCAGAAGACGCCGACGGTCGTGCCGTACTGCTTGCCGGTGAACGTCGGGTTCATGCCGAACTTGTCGGCGCCCTGCGCCGCGAGGCCGGTGTAGACGCGGTCTCGCGGCTCGTACGGGTTCGGCGCATAGCGCAGCGCGCGGAGGAAGCCCGCGAACTCCTGCATGTCCTTCCGCGCGACGCCGGTGCCGCCGAGCAGGCCGCGGAACGCGGAGCGGAACTGGTGGAACGTGCGGCGGTCGCCGCGCCAGTGCAGCGGGAGATCGTCCTTCGTGTCCGGATCCATCAGGCCGCGCAGCGACTGCGTCACCATCGGGCCCTTCATCGGATGGATCAGCGCGACCGTCGGCGACGTGACGGTCTGCCCGGTGTAGCTGCCGATGCCGGCGAGCAGGTCGGGGAAGTAGTAGGAGAGGCCGCCCTCCGGATCGCCGAGGTCCCACGCGACGCCGTCGCCGTGCCCGAAGACATGGCAGCTCGCGCACGAGAGCGTGCCCGAGCCGTGCCCGGTTTCGACGCGCGCGTCATAGAGGTGGAGGCGTCCCGCGCGCGCGAGCGGCGGCTCCGCGTCGAACGACAACGCGGCAGATTGGCCGACCGGCGCAAACGTCGTCGCGTCGAACGCGCGAATCCTTCCATCGCCGCGCGAGTGCACGAAGAGGGTCCGGCGCGCCGGATCGAACGCGACGCCCGTCGGGACGGGGCCGACGTCGATCGTTGTCACCACGGCGCCCGGCGTCAGAGCGCCCGCGTCGAGAGCGAGCACTGCGGAGCTGCCGAGCGCGGCGACGAACGCGAGAGGCGCGCCGGAATAAGAAGGTGGGGTGAACGTGATCGCGCCGGGAATCGCGGCGGGCAGCGAGGCGACCGTCGAAGGTCCGCCGGCCGGGTCGACGATCGTGACGCGGTTCTCGACCGCGACGCCCTTCAACCGCGGCTCGAAGCGCGTGCGGTTCTTCGCGTCGGTGTTCGTCACCCACAGCTTGCCGGACACGGGGTGCGCCGCAATGGAGTAGAGCGTCGTCCCGACGCCGTGCGCGCGCCACGCAGAGACGACGCCGGTCGCGGAGTCGATCGCGTACACGTCGTCGTCCATCAGCTGCGGCACGAGCCCCGGGAACTCGGAGTCGAACACGATGCGCCCCGCGTTCGGGACGTACCAGCCGCGCGCGTAGTTGAGCGGGTTCAGCTCCGGCCGCACGAGGATCGGGTTCACCGCGAACGGGCCACCGTCGAACGCGTCGGGCACGACCTGCTCGAGGCCGAGCTGCTTCGCCTTGGTCTCGTCGAGGAGCGTGGTGTGGTTCCCGGAGCGCTCGATCGCGACGTACGCCGTGCCACTGATCACCGCGACGCCGCGCGGCTTCACCGCGCCGAGCACGACGTTGCCGAGCAGGCCGTACGGCGGAGAGATCTGCGCGAGCACGACGACGTTCTCGACGATCGGCCCGGGGTCGGTCGCGCCCGGCGCGAGCGGCGTGACCGGCGCACGCGCGCACGCGACGACGAGGCGGCCGCCGGAGATCGCGACGCCCTGCGGCTCGTCGCCGACGGGGATCGTCGCGACGACGCTCATCACGTCGAGGTCGACGACGGCGACCGTGTCGGAGACGTGGTTCGACACGAACACGATCGAGTCGTCGGTCGGATGCTGCACCATCGCGACCGGCTCGAGGCCGGTGAAGATCGCGCCCGCGAACGAGAGCGGCTCGGACGCCTTCGTGCCCGAAGCCGCGCCGGGCGCCGCGCCGCCCGACCCGCCCATTCCCGTGGACCGCGACGTCGACAGCGACCCGCCGCCGGCGCCGGCCGCGCGCGGCGACATCCGCGAAAGCACGTCGAACACCTCGACGCGATGATCGCTCGTGTTCAACGCGAGCAGCCGCTTACCGTCGCGCGTGAGGAGCAGGGAGTTGACCGGCCCCGACTCGAAACCGACGAACGGGGCGTGGCGCGCGTCGACTTCGCCGGCGGAAGCGGACGCGGGCACGAGGAGGAAGGCGAGGACGAAGCGTGCAGCGGGTTTCACGGCGATCCGAACGGCCGATCAAAGCGCCGCGGGTCACGCCCCGGAAGCCTCCTCGCGTCCCGAAACGGGCTCATCTGGTCCCGCGCGCCTTCCAGAGGTGCTTTCGCCCCTAGACTCGTGGCTCGCAGAAACCGGAGGAGCCCCCGATGTCCGTCGTCACCGCGTTCGCGGCGTTCGCCGCGCTCAACTTCGTCGCCACCTCAGCCAGCGCGCCCCCCGCGGCGCCCGCCGCGCAGATCCCGCTGTACACCGCGGAGCAATTCTTCGACACGGTGCAGATCAACGCCGCGTCGTTCTCCGCCGACGGCACACGGCTGCTCGTCACGTCCGACGAGAGCGGCGTCGCGAACGTGTATGCGCTCTCGCTCGCGGACGGCAAGCGCACGCCGCTCACGAAGTCGACGAACGATCGCTGCTTCGCGGTGCGGTACTTCCCGGACGACGATCGCTTCCTCTACACGGCCGACCAGGGCGGCAACGAGCTGAACCACCTCTACGTGTCGGAAGTCGATGGCACGGTCACCGACCTCACGCCCGGCGACAAGCTGAAGGCCGGCTTCGCGGGATTCAGCGCGGACGACAAGTCGTTCTTCCTCACGTCGAACGAGCGCGACCCGCGCTTCATGGACGTGTACCGCTGCACGGTCCCCGCGGTGAAGACCGAGGGCGACCGTCGCGCGGCGTACGCGCGCACGCTCGTGTTCAAGAACGAGGGCGGGTACTTCCCCGACCAGATCTCGCCCGACGGCCGCTGGCTGTGCCTCGACAAGGTGAGGAACAACTCCGACAGCGACGTGTGGATCGTCGAGCTCGGCAAGGAGGGCGCGCAGCCGAAGAAGTTGACGCCGCACGAAGGCGACGCCCAGCACGGCGTCGCGGACTTCGCGCCCGACGGCAAGGCCGTCTACCTCACCAGCGACGCGGGCGGCGAGTTCACCCGCGTGTGGCGCCACGACTTCACGAGCGGCAAGTCCGACCTCGCGTTCGCCGCCGACTGGGACGTCGTGAACTACTCGTTCACGAAATCGGGCAAGTACCTCGTCACGGCGATCAACGCGGACGCGCGCACCGAGCTCGCGGTGAAGGACGTCGCGACCGGCGCCGAGGTGAAGCTTCCGGAAGTCCCGGCCGGCGACGTCGGCAACGTGATCTTCTCGAAGGACGAGAAGTGGATCGCAGTCGCGGTGAACGGCGACACCACGCCGTCCGACCTCTACGTGCTGCCGATCGACGGCAGCGGCGGCAAGGCGCGGCGCCTCACGCACTCGCTCACGAAGGCGATCCACCAGAAGCACCTCGTCGAGGCCAGCGTCGTGCGCTTCAAGAGCTTCGACGGACTCGAAGTGCCGGGCATCCTCTACCGGCCGCACGTTGCGAGCGCGCAGAACAAGGTCCCGGCGATCGTCCTGGTGCACGGCGGCCCCGGCGGCCAGTCGCGCAAGGGATACAGCGCGCAGACGCAGTACCTCGTGAACCACGGCTTCGCCGTGTTCGCGGTGAACAACCGCGGCAGCAGCGGCTACGGCCGCACGTTCTTCCACGCGGACGACCGCAAGCACGGCGAGGACGACCTGCAGGACTGCATCTACGGGAGGAAGTACCTCGAGTCCCAGGACTGGGTCGACGGCGGGAAGGTCGCGATCATGGGCGGCAGCTACGGCGGCTACATGGTGTGCGCGGCGCTCACGCTGCAGCCGACGGCGTTCGACGCCGGCGTCGACCTGTTCGGCGTGACCAATTGGATCCGCACGCTCACCTCGATCCCCGCGTGGTGGGAGGCGCAGCGCGAGTCGCTCTACGCCGAGCTCGGCGACCCCGCGAAGGACGAAGAGCGCCTGCGGCGCATCTCGCCGCTCTTCCACGGCGACAAGATCGTGCGGCCGTTACTCGTGATCCAGGGCGAGAACGACCCGCGCGTCTTGAAGGTCGAGAGCGACGAGATCGTCGCCGCGGCGAAGAAGAACGGCGCGGCCGTCGAGTACGTGGTGTTCCCGGACGAAGGGCACGGCTTCCAGGTGAAGAAGAACCGCATCACCGCGGCCGAGACGTGCCGCAAGTTCCTGGCGGAGCACCTGAAAGCGCCCGGCTCCTGATCGAGCGGGGTCCCTGAGGGAATTGTTGGCCGAAGGTGCGGCCGGCGTGCGCGAGGGTCCTCCGAACGGAGCCTCGCCATGCGCTCATCTCTCGTCCTTGCGTTCGCGCTGATCGCCCCTGCCTTCCCGGCGCCCGCTTCGGCGGAGACGCTCCGGGTGCCGAAGCAGTTCGCGACCCCCGCGCTCGCAACTACGGCGGCAAAGGACGGTGATCTGATCCTGGTCTCGCCGGGCACCTACACCGGCACGGTGAACCTCAATGGAAAGGTCGGCGTCACGATCCGCGGCACGGATCGTGACGAGGTGGTGCTGCGCTACCAGGAAGCGTTCACGATCTTCTCGGCGATCCAGGTCTTCAACTGCGCGAACCTCCGCATCGAGAACCTGACCATCGACGGCAAGGCGGATCGCGCCATTCGCTGCCAACTCGTCGACGGCGTGACGGTTTCGAACGTCCGCGTCGTGCAGACGGGCGCCGCGCCACTGGGTCCGATCGAAATGGTCGCGTGCACCGGCGTTCGAGTCGAGCGCGTCGAATTCCGCGGGCTGGGCGGTGCCGCGTTGATCCTCGGCGAATCGATGAGTGCTCTGTCGGGGCGCCTCGAGGTTTCCCGTTGTCGCTTCGTCGACATCGGCGGCGACGCAATCACGATCTACGCGTCCGAGGTTCGAGTCGAGAACAACCGCTTTACCAACGTGTCCGGCAACGCGATCGCGTTGCTCGAGGGTTTCTTCATCGGGGACGCGCACATCCGGAAGAACCGGTTCGTCGACTGCAAGCTCGTCGGGATCCAGGTGAAGAACCTCCAGACGGTGGTGACCATCGAAGGCAATCGCTTCGTCGGTGGAACGACCTACGCCGTGTGGGTGAACCAAGCGCGCTCCGCGATCGTGCGGAAGAACCGCCTGATTGACGTGCTCGCCATCGGCATCGAGGTCGACCCGAACGACTCGCTCGTCGAAGGCAACGAGATCGAGCGGTCGGGCAACGTCGGCATCCTCGCCAACGGTCAGCGAACGGTCGTCGCGCGCAACGCGGTGCTCGACTGCAAGTCGCTCGCGATCGAGACCTACAGCCCGCGCGTCGTGTTCGAGGACAACGTGATCAGGAGTCCGCTCGACATCGGAATCCTGGTGCAGGGCGGATGCGACGAGTGCCGCCTCGATGGTAATCGGATCTCCAGTCCGTCCAACAACGGCATCGACGTGCGATCGGACGGCTGCTCGTTCGACGGCAACGTCGTGCGCGGTTCGCAGGCCGTTGGTTTCGACCTCGCGGGAATCGGGCACACGCTGAAGCGCAACTCCTGCCACGGGAGCACCGGCGCCGACCTCCACTGCGATCTCGAGGCCAACACCATCGCCGCAAGCAACCGTTTCGGGACCATCGAGGACATTCCCTGACCCCGGGATTCGTGGCCGAGCCGAACGCCCGTTCGCGCGAGGGCCGACAGCACAGGAGAACCGGCATGCATCGGAGATCCGCAATCGTCGTCTTCCTTGCGCTCGCATCGACGGCTTCCGCGAAGACGTTGAGGGTCCCGCAGGACTTTCCCACGATCCCGGACGCGCTGGACGTCGCGAAGAGCGGCGACGTGATCCGCGTCGCGCCCGGGCTGCACATCTGTCGCGCGCACCTGCAGGACTTCGACGGGATCACGATCCGCGGCGCAGGGCCGGACAAGACGCGGCTGATCGTGGCCGAGAACCTCATGGCGATGCCGCCGACCGTGTTCGACGTCTTCCACTGCAACGACGTCACGATCGCGGGCCTGACGATCGAGGGCGGCTCGGCGCTCGCGGTCTACCTCACCTCGTCGCGGAACATCACGATCCGCGACATCCGGTTCAAGGGAGAGACCACGTCCGACCCGGGCCCGGTCGAAGCCTTCGGTTGCGAGAACATCACGATCTCGCGCTGCGAGTTCCGAGACTACGTCCAGCCGCCGCTGAACCTCGGCTTCCCGTCGTTCGAGATCGGCGGCGTCGTCGAGATCTCGAACTGCCGTTTCACCGACCTCGGCGATGACGCGATGATCATCCGTGCGAACGGGGTCGTGATCGAGCGGAACCGCTTCGTGCGCGTCGCGGGCTCCGCGATCTTCGTGGGCATCGGCAAGCTGGTCGGCGACGCGCGCGTGGCGAACAACCTGTTCGAGAACGTCGGCTCCGGCTGCCAGATCGACAGCATCCAGTACGTGATGCTCTCCGGCAATCGCGTGCGCGGCGCGGACACCTTCGGGCTTCAGGTGCAGGGGGCCATCGGCCTCGAGATGCGCTCGAACAAGGTGTTCGACGCGATGTTCCCGATGGAGAGCGACGTCGGCGGCGCGATCGTCGAGAGGAACCGCGTCGAGCATTCCGGCAACGCCGGCATCGTCATCCAGGACAACGGCGCGCGCGTCGCGCGCAACAAGCTCGTCGACAACCAGGTTGCGGGCGTTCGGGTCTTCGGCGACGGGGTCGAGCTGCGCGGAAACCAGGTTCTCGACGCGAAGGCCGCGGGCCTGATCGTCGAGATGTTCGCCGACGACTGCACGCTGATCGGCAATCGCGTGGTGCGCCCGGCCGGCCACGGCATCCTGCTCAACAGCGCGATGAACCTCCTCCAGAAGAACGAGGTGCGCGGCGCCGGAATGCACGGATTCGAGGTCACGACGACGCAGAACACGCTCGAGAAGAACTTCGCGCACGGCAGCGCGCTCTCCGACCTCCATTGCGACCTGCAGACGAACACGGTCGCGGACAACAACGACTTCGGAACGGTCGAGGACATTCCATGAACCCCATCGCTCGATTCCCGCTGTGTCGCGCGGTGCTCGCCGCACTCGCGTTCTCGGCCCTCTCGGCTCCGGCGTTCTCCGGCACGATCCGGGTCCCGCAGGACTATCCGAAGATCTGGGACGCGGTCGAAGCGGCTGGGTACGGCGACGTCGTGAAGGTCGCGCCGGGCACCTACGTCGGCTTCGTGAACATCTATCACAAGTCGCACGTGACGATCCGCGGCTCGGGGAAGGACAAGACGTTCGTCCGCGAGTCGCCCGGTTTCATCCAGACCGTCGTGTTCCAGGCCTACCGGTCGACGGACATCTCCATCTCGAACCTGACCGTCGAGGGCGACTCCGACTACTCGTTCGCCGGCTCGGAGGTGCGCAACCTCTCGATCCATGACGTGCGCGTGCGCGGTGAAGGCGGCGACGAGCCCGGGCCGATCCAGTTCTACGGGTCCGAGACGATCCGCCTCACCCGCGTCGAGATGATCGGCGCGAAGTCGCGCGTCCAGCTCGGCTTCACCGGCTTCGAGAACGGCGGCGCGGCCGAGATCACGAGCTGCCGATTCACCGACGTCGGGGGTGACGCGCTGTCGATCGCCTCGAGCGACGCGCGCGTCGAGCGCTGCCGCTTCGACCGCATCGGCGCTCGCGCCATCGTCATCTCGTCCGGGCTCCTGATCGGCGACGCGACCGTCGCACGGAACGACATCGACGAATGCGGCGGAGATGCGATCTCGATCGAGGGTTCGCACTTCACGCGCGTCGAGCAGAACCGCGTGCGCAAGTCGGGCGCCCACGCGGCCTGGGTCAAGTCCTCGATCGAGGCGGACGTCCGGAACAACCGCATCTCGGACTCCTCCGGCAGCGGGATCGTGTGCGACGTGGCCGGCTCTGCGGTGGAGGACAACCGGATCGACCGATCGGGTCTCGCCGGCATCGCGGCGAACGCCAAGGGGATGTCGATCGTCGGCAACGTGATCGACCGCCCGTTCTCCGCCGGGATCTACGTGACCGGCCTCTATCCGATCGTTCTCGACAATCGCATCCTCTCCCCGGTGGGAGCGGGCATCCTCGCCGAGTCGAGTGCGACCGAAGTGGAACTCCGCGGCAACATCGTCTCGAAGTCGGTGTCGAACGGAATCGAGATCCGATCCGACGACGGAACGCTGCGAGAGAATCGCGTCTCCGGCTCGGAGGCGTACGGCTTCGCGATCACCGGCATTCACTGCAGCCTCGCGAAGAACCGCGCGCGCGGCAGCGCGCTCTCCGACCTCTACTGCGACCTCGAGATGACCGGCGTCGCCGGCAGCAACCACTTCGGCACGGTCCAGGACATCCCCTGATCGAAGATCGCGTGGCCGAACCGACGGCGTTTCCGCGCGAAGGGACTCCGAACGGAGGAATCCCGCCATGCGCCTGTTCGCCGCTCTCGCCCTCGTCCTCGGACTCGCCGCTTCGTCCCACGGCAAGACGCTGAAGGTCCCGTCGAAGTTCGCCACGATCGACGATGCGGTCGCGGCGGCGCAACCGGGCGACACGATCCGGATCGCGCCCGGCGTCTACGAGGACGGCATTCAGGGCTTCGGCCTGACGAACGTCACGATTCGCGGCGGGAAGGGCGTGCACGTGCGCACGACGCTCGCGAACGCGATCGTCTCGCTCGCGGCCTGCACCGACGTCCGGTTGATCGGACTCACGCTCGAAGGCGCCGCGACGATGTCGCTCGAGGCGAACGGCTGCGTCGGGCTCCGCATCGAGGACTGTCGCGTCGTCGGCGCGGTCGGCGAGCAGCCGAACAGCATGCTGATCCTCGGCGGCTCGAACGTGCGGCTGACGAACGTCGAGTTCCGCGGGCTGACCGGCGCGTCCTTGTGCGCAGCGATCGGCGGATTCATGTCTCCGGTCGCGGGCGTGCGCGTCACGAAGTGCCGCGTCGTCGATTGCTCGCGCGGGATCGCGATCACGGGCGACGACGTTCGCGTGACGAAGTGCCGGTTCTCGGGCTCCGCGTTGTTCCAGCTCCTTGTGAACAGCTCGAGCCTCACCTCCCCGCTCACGATCGCGAAGAACCGCTTCACCGACAGCGAGGGAGTGTCGGTAGAGGTGGACGGACTCCACGATGCGCGCATCGTGGGCAACTCGTTCGCGAGGGTCCTCGCCGCGGTCCAGGTCGCCGCGGCGCACACGACGGTGATCCGCGGGAACCGCATCGTCGACTCGTCGCAGCTCGGCATCAACGTGTTCTCGTCGGGCATCGAGGTGACCGACAACGAGCTCGTGCGCCCCGGCGACGTCGGCATCCGCGTCTCCAACGCCACCGTGCTCCTCGCCCGCAACACGATCGACAAGGCGAACGGCAGCGGAATCGTCGTGTCGGCGAACGACTGCATCCTGCGGTCGAACCACGTGCGGCGCGCGGGCGTGAACGGAATCGAGGTGCTCGGCTCCGGCAACGAATTGAAGCGCAACTCTTCGCGCGACGCCGCAACGTTCGACCTGCGCTGCGATCTCGACACGAACGACGTCGCCAAGAGCAACAAGTTCAGGACGGTCCAGGACATCCTGTGAGCCACTCGTGAGCGCCGCGCGGCGGGCGACGATTCGCCGCGCGCCGCGGCGTTGCGGCCCGCCTTCCGACTCTCTTCAATCGCGGGTTCGTCGATGCGTCGCGCCCCGCACTCCTTGTTGATCGCCTCCGCCGCGCTGGCCGCGCTGTTCGCGCCCGCGTGCGATTCGTTCTCCGAGAAGGCCGAGCGCTTCGAGGAGGGCACGCGTCCCGACCGCCCGCTTCCGACCGTGCCGGCCTCGCCGCTGGAATCGGGGCAGGCGCCGGTCGGCGCGAAGGTGATCGTCCTCGTGTTCCCCGGCCTCGACGCCGGCGATGTCGAGCGCGGGATGGAGGGCGGCTACCTGCCGAACCTGCGGCGACTGCGCACCGAAGCGACGCTGATGCGCGCATCCGTCGCGGATCCTCCGACGCCGCCGTCCGCCGGCGCGCGCTTCCTGCTCGGCGCCGATCCCGCCGCGCGCGGGATCAGCGCGGGCGACGCATTCGGCTTCCGCGTCGAGGACGCGCTGGTGAAGGACCTGTTCCCGCGCGGCGCGCCCGAAGCGTTCCCGCAGAGCCTGTCGGTGATCGGCTCGCGGCTTCCGCAGCCGACGCTCATCCAGCGGCTCGAGGAGACGAAGCTCCGCACCGCGGTCCTGCGCTGGCCGATCGGCTTCCCCGAGCTCGGCGGCGAGCGGACGCACGCGCTCGGCGCGGGATCGCTGCCCGACCTCTCGATGCGTCGCTTCGGCGACGCCGAGTGGACGTTCGCGGTCGAGGACGCCGCGGCGCCCGAACGCGAGAAGACCGCGCACGGCGGCGTCGTGGTGCGCGCGCTCCCGACGACGCGCGGTCGCACCGACGACACCTTTCGCGTCAAGATCGCCGGCCCGAAGCGGTTCGATTCCGACGCGCGCAGCTCGATCGAGCTCGAGCTGCGCGCGAGCAAGGACCGTTCGCGCATCAAGGTCGCGTCGGGCGACACGACGCTCGAGGTCGCGGCGGGAACCTGGTCGCTCCCGCTCACGATGCGATTCGCCGTGGCGCCGGGCATTGCCGTGTTCGGCCGTGCGCGCATCTACCTGCGGCCGACGGGTACCGCGCAGCTCCGCGTCTACGTCGAGCCGCCGGAGTTCGCACCGGCGCAGCCGCTCGCGTGGCTTCCGCTGTCCACTCCCGCCTCTCTCGCGCCCGAGCTCGAGCGGCGCGTCGGTCCGCTGCCGCGGCTCGACGACGAGTTCCCGTTCGGAGCGCTCATGGACGGCCTGCTGGACGGCCGCGACGTCGCCGCGGCGCTCGAGTCGCGGTTCGCCGACGAACGCCGCCTCTTCGAGAGCCAGGTGGTGCGCGGCGACTACGACCTCCTGCTCCACTGGGTCCCGCTCGCGGAAGAGGCGGTGCGCATCGGCCGCGGCAGCGATGCGGACGCGGCGCAGGAGGTCACGTTCCTCGGCCGCCGCGTGCCGCGCGCGAAGCTGGTCGACGCCGTCGCCGAAGCGCTCGACCGGCTGGTCGGCGCCGCCGTCACCGCGATCGACAGCGGCGAGCTCGGTCGCGACGCGAAAGTGATCGTGTACTCGCCGTACGGACTGACGTGGGAGAACGGGGCCGTCGCCGGCTCTCCCGGCATCTTCGCGACGACGCGCGTCGCGACCGGCGCGCGCGAGCGGCCGACGACGGAGGACGTCGCGGCGACCGTGCTGTCGATGCTGCATGTGGAG
>CAZOLL010000082.1:0-12407 GCA_964580365.1 uncultured Phycisphaeraceae bacterium | reverse complement strand
AGCCTCTCCCCGGAAACCGCCGGACGAAGTCCGGCGCCCCCGCGTCGACGCCACAGCCCGCGTCCGTCGGTCAGGGCGCGCTTCGTGCCTTCTTTGTGTGCTTCGTGTTCTTGGGCACGACGCCCCTCACGCGCGCCCGCGTCCGGATTGCGCGGCGCGTGTCCTCAAATCCCGAACAGGTGAAACAACTTCGCGAACAACCACCCCGCGCCGATGCACGCCGGGAAGGTGAACACCCAGGCGTAGATGATCTTCTTGCCGACCGCCCAGCGCACGGTCTTCAGTCCCTGCGCGGTGCCGACGCCCATCACGGCGCCGGTGATCGAGTGGGTCGTGCTGATCGGCACGCCGACGAGCGTGTTGGAGAGGATCGTCGCGGCCGCGGCGGTCTCTGCCGCGAAGCCCTGGTACGGGCGCAGGTCGGCGATCTTGCTGCCGAGCGTGCGCATCACCGCCCACCCGCCGACGGCGGAGCCGATGCCCATCGTGAGCGCGCACACCACGCGCACCCACCACGGGATCGGCAGGTCGCCCTTCGCCGAGAGATTCTGGAACCCGCCGGCGACGAGCGCGCCGGAGATGAGGCCCATCGCCTTCTGCGCGTCGCCGGTGCCGTGTGCGAACGCCATCGCCCCGGCGGAGACGATCTGCAGCCTCCCGAAGATCGACGACGCCGTGCGCTGCCGCAGGCGCTGGCAGGTCCAGGCGATCACGACGAGGATCAGGAGGCCGAGCAGGAACCCGATGATCGGCGACGTGAGGACGCCGAATGCGATCTTCTGGATGCCCTCGCCCTTGATCGCGTCGGGCCCGACGTCGGCGAGCACAGCGCCGACGATCGCGCCGAGCAGCGAGTGCGAGCACGAGATCGGCAGGCCCCTCTTCGTGCACAGCGTGATCCACACGGGCGCGGCGACGACCGCGGCGAGGAACGTCGACTGCGTGAGCTTCGCCGGGTCGGCGATGTCCTTGCCGATCGTCTTCGCGACCTCGGACGAGAAGAACGCGCCCGCGGTGTTCAGGAGCGCGCCGAAGACGATGGCGGTCCACGGCGACATCACGCGGGTCGCGACGACGGTGGCGATCGAATTCGACGCGTCGTTCCAGCCGTTCGCGAGGCTGAAGATCAGCGCGAAGACGATGACGAGAATCGTGACGACGAGAGCGGCGTCCAAGTGCGGGCTCCGCGCTCAGGCGTGTCGGATGACGATCGACTCGACGACGTTCGCCACGTCCTCGCATCGGTCCATGGCGCCCTCGAGGTCCGCGTAGATGTCCTTCCACTTGATGATCTCGGCCGCGTCGACGTTGCCGGCGAACAACGCGGCGAGTCCGTGGCGCTCGATGCGGTCGCCCTCGGACTCGCAGGCGTGCACTTCCATGCACTTGTTCAGGATGAGCTGCGGCTGCTTCAGGTTGCGGAGCAGCGGCATGAGGTCAGCGACGAGCTTGGTCGCCTTCACGATCTCGCGCGCGAGCGCCTTCGCGTCTTCGGTCACCTTGGTGATGCGGTAGACGACGAGGCGGTCGGCCGCGGAGTCCATGCGGTCGAGCGCGTCGTCCATGCGCGACACGAGCTCGTGGATCTCGTCGCGGTCGAAGGGGGTGATGAAGCTGCGGTTCAGCTTCTCGATCGCCTCGCGCGTGAGGTGGTCGCCGGTGTGCTCGATGTTGTGGATCTGCGCGCCGCCCGAGTCCGGGTCGCGCAGCTCGTTCAGCAGGCGCTCGAGGACCTTCGCGCCCTCATGCACGTTGGCCGCGGCGCGCTCGAAGAAGTCGAAGAACCCTTCGTCCTTGGGCAGCAGACCGAACAAGACGACCTCCCGGTTCACTCGCGATCGATGAAGATCGCGTGAACGTAGGGACCGGTCGGGCGGGGGGCAATCGGGAGATCGGAGCGGCGGCCAACCTGTCAGCGGCGCGCGGGTGGAGACGGAAGTGCGACGTGAAACTCGGTCTCTCCGGACGCGGCGACGGTGAACGACTTCGAGGCCGCGGGGAGATCGAGGCCGATTCGGACGTTGCCGTCGGGAGAGCAGTGCGCGCCGACCGTCCAGATGCCGGCGGGGATCGGGGCCACGCGAGCGGAACACGTCCGGCCGGTCTCGACGACGATCGGCTCGGAGCTCGAATCGGACCAGAGGATCACGCGCCAAGTCGCACCGCCGGGTTCGTCGGGCACGTCGATGTCGAGCATCAGGACCCCGGTGCCGTCCGGACGGCCGACGAACGTCTGGGTCAGGAGCTGACCGACCGCGAGATCGACCGACGGAGGCGTCAATGCGAGCGGCCGCCGGATCGATCCGCCGCTCACGAGATCGAAGCGCGCCGCCGCGAGCAACCGGACGGCGCCGGTGGGGAGCTGCGAGATGCGGAACCGCCCCTCCGCATTCGTGACCGACGCATCTTCGTCCGTCGTGCTCGCGCCCTCCCGGTCGAGGACGATCCGCGCGCCCGCGATCGGCGCACCCGACGGGTCGACGAGCCGCCCGTCGATCGCGCACTCCCGTCTCATCGGGAACTGCACCGTGCGAACCTCCCCTTCCGCGACGCGCAAACCGTCCTGCCGCTGGGGCGCGAAGCCCGGAGCCATCACGGTGACGGCGTGATCGACGTCGGGGCGCACGAATTCGAGGAACCGACCGTTGCTCGACTCGCGCGGGCCTTCGCTCCAGCCACTCCTGTGCTCGCACTTCACGGTGAAGCGCGTGATCGGTGCGCCGGTCGTGGCGTCGGTCACGGTGCCGGCGAGCGTGGAGTTGCTCGTGACGCACAGCTCGAGACCTTCGATATCCGAGCGCAGCTCCACCGTCGGCACGCGCTCTCCTTGAGGCGAGCGGAGGTTGTCCGCCAGCGACGCGACGAGGCCGTAGTTCCCGCGCGGCAGCCCGGTGAACCGGAACCGGCCCGTCGGGTCGGCACAGGTCACGGGAATCCCGCGCATGCGGAGTGCGTCGATCATCGCCTGCGTTTCGCGCTCACCGGGCGGAGCCGCCATGCGAATGATCCGCACGCACGCGCCCGGAACCGGAGCCTTCGATGCGTCGATGACCGTGCCCGCGATCGTGAGCCCCGGCGCGAGCAGGACCGCAAGCGGTGGGAGCGAATCCGCGACGACGCCGTCGAAGACCGCGGGCACGTGATCGCGCGCCGCTGCGGTCACGGTCGCCGGTGAATCGAACCCGACGAGCGCGAACGAACCGTCGGTGCCCGTTCGCGCGGTCTGGAACGCACGCGTCGTGACGTGCGCTTCGACTTCCGCGCCGGGGATCGGAAGGCTCGTCACGGCGTCACGAACGAACCCTCGGATGAATCGGGGCGACGCCATCACGAGGGGTGGCAGCGTCTCATCCGTCGAGCCGATCGTGAACTCGACGCGCGGTGGGTCGAGCCGTCCGGCCGCGCGCACGTCGGCCGTGATCCGGATGTCGGCGGGAATCCCGACGGCGACGAAACGCCCGAGCTCGTCGGAAACCAGCCGACGGTGCGCCGCGCTCCACGTGAATCGTCCGTCGGGGTCGTCGTCGGCGAGCCGCAGCGTCACCTCCGCGCCGGGCACGGGTCGTCGTTCGGCGTCGACGACGGAACCGGTGAGCGAGACGACGCGGCAGAAACGAACCTCGAGCGCGTCCTGCGGAGAGAGACCCCGCCCATCCGGGACGACGACGTCGAGCGGCGCACGTCCAGGACACCGGAGCAGAATCCCGGCGCGGCGCCCGATGTGATTGACGGGAACGATGAAAACGCCGCCGCCGAGCGCGCGCACCGGGCCGGCGGGCGTCGAGATCTCCTCGAGCGGAGCGTCGCTCTCCGCGGCGAGCGCGGACACGTGGACTTCCGCGGCGACACGTTCGGCGGCCGACTGGAGCTCGATCTGCACCTCGGCATCACTGCGCGGCTCGAACGGCGCGCCGCACCAATCGAGGTACCCCTCCATCGAGGCGTACGCGAACAACCCGCACGGATCCGCAACGCAGGCGAACCGGCCGTCCGCGTCGCTTCGGTCTGCTTCGTCCCCGCGACCGAACGAGAGTGTCGCTCCCGCGATCGGCTCGTGCGTCGTCGCGTCGGTGACGCGTCCGCGGATCGGCACTCCGGCACGCATCAAGACGTCGAGCGTGCGCGGAGCGACGACTCCGTGGAGCTTTCGCGGCAAGTGGCGCTCGTGCCGGAGCGACACGACGTGCCTCGTGTCGGCCGCAAGGTGAGCGATCGCGAAAGCTCCCTCCGCGTCGGATGCGCCGGCATTCCGCCACGACACTTCCGACGACTCTTCCGGATCGTTGTCCGTGCGGATCTCGATCGTCACGCCCGCGATCGGACGTCCCAGCACGTCGTGCACGAACCCGGTGATCGTGTCCGCGGGCATCGACGCGGAAGTCGCACTCGCGTCCGTCGTCGTCTCGCGACGCGCATCCGCGCCGTCCGCGAGCGGCGCAGGTAGGCTCGCCGCGGTGTGCGACGCAGCGGGCGCTCCATCGGAACGCGCATCGTCCGACGCTCCGCCCGACCGCAACATCCACGCGACGATCGCGAGCGCGACGAGCGCGACGCTCGCGACGACGACGCGGATCCTGGTGCCTCGAGTCACTTTGGCTCCTTCGGCGCGAACGGCGGCGGCGCAACCCGCGAATCGAGATTGCGCGACGATGGGATCGTCAGGGCTGGGGGCGATCGGGAGGATGAGCAGGCCACGGTTCAGCGTTTCTTCGGGACCACGGACGCCGGGATCTCGATGCGAAGCGGGGTCGCCGCGCTCGGTGCGAGCACGACCGTCGCGGCGGCCGGGTCGATCTGGAACGGGGCGAGCCGCGCGTTGCGCGCCCCGATCGAACCGGTCACGCGGTACTCACCCGGCGCGAACGGGCCGAGGTGCGCGCGCTTCGAGCTCGAAAGAGTCACGACGATGGAGTCGACGGCGACGGTCTTGCTCGACGAGCCTGCTCGCGACAGGACGAGCTGCACCACGACGTCCTTCGCCTGCGCCGGCAGCGCGAAGTCGAGGTCGATGCTGGAGTCTCCGGCGTCGCGAGCGACGAACGTCGTCGACGTGGCTTGCCCGGCAATGATCTCGACGACGTCGGGTTCGATCGCGATCGGCCGACGCGCCCTCGAGCCGTCGCCGAGATCGCTCGACGACTGCGCGATCACCCGAGATTCCCCCGGTGCGAGCGGCGCCAGGTGGAACCGTCCGGATGAATCGGTCACCGCGATCATCGGTGAAGCGCCGCTCGCGGATTCGAAGGCGATCGTGATCTTTTCCAGCGGCGCACCGGAAGCGTCGACCACGCGGCCGTCGATCGCGGACGCCCGCTTCAGCGCGCACTCGACCTCGAGGATTGCTCCGAGCGTCGGCGTGAGCCCGGTCCAGGTCCGCGGCGAGTAGCCGGTCGCCGACACCTCGAGATCGACCTTCAGCTCGTAAGTCGGCGCGATGAACCGTCCTTCTCCGTCGACGACCCAGCGCAGCGGATGGGTCGAGCCCGGCGTGAGCGCGAACTCGAACGCGGGGATCGGCGCGCCGGAGTCCGCGTCGAACACACGGCCGGCGACGAGACGCTTCGGCGTCCACGTGAGCGTGACGTCCGCGAGGTCGTGCTCGAGCAGGTAGGGGAGGGCGGTGCCGATCACGAAATTGTCGTCGTCCGCGCCGTTCGTCACGTTCAGTCCGACGCGCCCCGGAGGAACTCCCTCGATCCAGAACCGCCCGTGATCGTCCGCGAACGCGAACGGATTCGCGACGGTGCGCGGGTCGAGCGCCTTGTCCGCCGGGCGCGAGTCGAGCGGCTTCCACGCGCAGAGCGCGACGCGAGCGCCCGGAACGGGGCCGCCGGTCGGGTCGACGACGCGGCCGGAGATCGAGAGTCCCCGCTCCATCCGCACGTCGAGCGGGACGCTCACGTCGACCGCATCGAATGTTCTCGGCACGAAACCCGGCGCCCCCACGCGAAGCCGGGTCTCGGCCTGGGGCAACGCGAGCGCGAACGACCCATCGCGACCGCTGGCGCCCGAGCCAAAGCCGCGAGGCTTCCAGTCCGCGAGCAGCGTCGCGCCCGCGATGGCGAGTCCGGTCGCCGCGTCGCTCACGGTTCCGCGCGCGACGCGAACGGCGGGGAACGCCAGCGCTTCGATGGGAAGCGTGCCTTCCGGCGGTGTCTTGACCGGACGCAGTGCCGGGACGGCGAATCGAGCGTCGGTCGCTTCGAGTCGAACCGGCAATCTTCCCGGGACTCCATCGATCGAAAAGCTCCCGTCTTCGTTCGTGGTCGCAACGAGGCGCGTGTTCACGAACCAGCGGACGCGATTCCAGTCCGGAGTCGCCTTCACGACGGCTCCGCCGACAGCGCGGCCCTCGGCGTCGACGACCCGTCCCTGGATCGTCACGCTCCTCTCGAGGGCCACCATCCGCGGCGCGTCGGGCGAGCGCCCGTCCGTTTCGTCGAGCTCGATCGGCGTGTCCGCATGGTCCGGTGCGCCGATGACGAGCTGAGGCGCCGACAACATGGAACCTTGCTCGGAGTGCTCGACGATCTCGACGCCGACGACGCCTCCGCCGAGCGCGGTCACGGGGCCTTCGCGGACGCTGACCCCGTCGAGCGGTCCTCCGCTGACGGCATCCGTGACGGCGAGGTAGACGGTGGAGTTGCCGCGCCAGCGTTTCAGGCGGACCGCCAACTCCGTATTCGCGCCGGCGCGCAGCGGCGCGCTGCGCCACGGGAGGTATCCCGGCTTGCTCGCGGTTCCGCTCGCCTCGTTGGGATCGACACCGGTCTCGAACCGGCCGTCCGCGTCCGACGACACGATGCCGCCCGCACCGCTGAAGTCGAGGTGCGCGCCGGCGATCGGGGCGACGGTCGCTTCGTCGACGACGCGGCCGCGCACGGTAAACCCGTCGCGCAGCACGACGGAGAGAGCCGCCCCGGCGGCGACGTCGTGCACGACCCGCGCGACGTGTGCGCGCTCCCGGAACGTGATCGCGTGACGCGCTCCCGCGCTCGCAGGCGCCACGGCGAACCGCCCGTCCGCGTCGGTCGTGACGGACTCCGATGCCGGCGGCGCGTCGGGCGCGGACTCGCGCCGCACCGTGACCTCGACGCCCGCGATCGGCGCGCCGAACGGATCGCGCACGACGCCGGTGATCGAGTCCGGCGGGATCTCCGCGGGTGCGCTCGCCGCGGGTTCGACGGTGCTCGTCGCCGCCGGCGCTTCGGCGGGCAATGACGCGACCGGTGCGACGTCGGAGTGGGGCGCGCGCGAACCGTCCTCGCGGCGCGCGACGTCGGCCGCATCCTCGCCCGTCCGCAACAGCACGATCGCCGCCGCGACGACGAGCACGCCGACCGCGAGTGCGACGCCGGCCGCGCGCGTCATGGCCTGCGCGCCTTCGGCGCGACGGACGGCAGCTCGACTCGCAGCCTCGCTTCGCCCGTCTCGGGGACCGTGACGTCGTTCACGCGGCTCTCCGGGTTCAGCACCGTGCGCCCGTCGCTCGTGCGCACCGACGTCTGCGTCACGCGGTAGCGGCCGGCGGCGACGGGGGCGATGCGCACCTCGCCGGAGCGCGCGATGTCGAGCCGCGCGGCCTCCTGGTCCGAGTCGAAGTTCATGAGCAGCAGGCTCGCGGAAGCGGCCGAGCCGTCTTGCGGCAACAGGACCTCGACCGTCAACGCCGCGCTCCCGCTCGAATTGGCGACGAACGTCTGCACGAGGTCCTGCCCGACGTCCAGCTCGACCGACGACGGCGACAGGTCCACCGCGCGCGTGACCGACGCGTCCTCGCCGAACGCGAAGCGTGCGCGCGCCGACAGCTCGACCGTGCCGGCCGCGAGCTGCCCGACGCGGAACGTGCCGTCGACGGCCGTCGTCACGACCGATCCGCCGAGGTCCGCGATCGCTTCGCCGACGATCGAAATCTCCGCGCCCGTCATGGGCACGCCGTTCGGGTCGAGGAGCACGCCGGAGATCGCCGACTCCGGGTCGAGCGCGCACGTGATCTCGCGCGTCTCGCCGACGCCGATGCGGACCGCGGCGCGCGAGAACGGCGCGTGGCCGCCGGCGATCACCGTCAAGTCGGTGTCGACACCGGGCTGGACGAACTCGAGAAAGCGCCCCTCGCCGTCGGAGACCGAGTTCCAATGGCCGACCCGTTCCGCCGTCATGCCGAGCGAGAACTCGACGATCGCTTCGCCCGTGCGCGCATCCGTCACGCGGCCGCTGAGCAAGCTCGGCCCGACGATCGGGATCTCGAGGCCGGCGACATCGGCGGAGAGAGTCAGCGTGGGCAGCGCTTCCGGCTCGATTGGTTGACGCGCCGTGCGCACCGCGGCCAGCCAGTAGTCGCCGGGGACGAGGCCACCGAGCTCGAACTTCCCGTCGAGACCGCAGTCGACCTCGCGACGCTGCGACCGCGCGTCGTCGAGCGCGGCGAGCTCCGGTCGATCGCTCGGCGCGCGCCAACGGACGATGCGGACGCGCGCGCCGGCGACCGGGCGGCGCTCGGCGTCGACGGCGACGCCGGTGATCGTCAGGCCGCGCTCGAGCGCCATCTCGATCGGCTCGTCGCCGTCTGTGGCGACGCCGTCGACGAGTCGCGTGGCGTGTCGCGGTCCGCTCGCGAACACTCGCGCGGGCCCCGTGAGCCCGTGCAACACGAACGCTCCGTCCGCTTCCGAGCGCGCGCTCCGCTTCTTCCCGGTGCGGTCTCGAGCTTCGAGCGTCGCCCCGGCGATCGGCTCGCTCGTCGATGCATCGACCACACGACCGTGGATCCGGCCCGCGACCTGCATCACGATCGGGTCCAGCTGGACGTCGACCGGCTCGTCGCTCCCGAGCGGCATCTCCGGCGCGTCGGCGAAGCGCTCGTCGTTCGCGCGCGCGACGAGCAGCGTGCGGATCGGCAGGCCCTCGACGCGGAACGTGCCGTCCGCCGCGCTGGTCCCGGACGGGTCGGCGGACAGGCCGTCGTCGGCCGCGACCGCACGCTCGACCGTGACGACGACGCCCGGGACTGGCGCGCCGTCGACGTCGACGACGCGGCCGGTTGCGGCGAACGCGCGCTCGAGCGCGAGCGGGATCGCGTCCTTCGCCGTGCGCGCCTGCGCTTCCGAGAGGCTGAACAGGCCGACCGCGTAGCCGGGAGCGCCCAGCGCGCCGAAGCGCCGCCGCTCGGACGCGACGGTCCCCGTTGACACAAGCCCGCCGCCGAACTCCGCGACGGGGCCCGTGAGGCTCTCGACGTGCGCGAGCGGGTGCCCGTCGACGGCGTCGGTGACCCGAACGTAGGCGATCCCCGTCGCGACCGCGGGCTTGAGCCGCACGACCAATTCCATCCCGGCCACCGGCGTGAATGGCGCGCCGGTCCACGGCAGGAACCCGTCCTTGCGAACCTCCGCCTCGAGTCCGGAAGGATCGGCCGCGCACTCGAAACGACCGTTCTCGTCCGAGCGTGACGGCGCGCCGTCGGCGCCGAACGAGAGGAACGCGCCGGCGATCGGCCCGCCGCTGCGCGCGTCGACGACGCGGCCTTTGATGGCGACGCCCTCGCGCAGCTCGACGTCGAGTCGCGCGCCGGCCGCGACGCGGTTCACGCGCCGCGCGAGGTGAGAGTGCGCGCGGAACTCGAGCGCATGGAGTCCGGCGCCGGCGAGCGGCGCGATCGAGAACTCGCCGTGCTCGTTCGTCGGGGCGTCGGCCGCGGTCCACGCCGCGTCCCCATCGCCGAGCGGACGGATCGCGACCGCGACGCCGGCGATCGGCCGGCCGAACGGATCGTGCACGATGCCGGTGATCGCCGACGCGTCGACCGACGCCGGGTCGTCCGGCGCCGGCACTTCCTCGTTCGCGCGCGTCGTCGGACGTGCGAGGGCGGGCGGCGAGTCCGGCGGCGCGGAAGGCGATGCCGGCGTCGTCGGCGCGGCCGGGCTCGGCTGCGGAGCTTCTTCGACGTTCGCCAGGACCCAGATCGTCGCCATGCCGGCCACGAACAAGCCGCTGATCAGCGTGGGCCAGAGGCCCGGCTTTCGCTCACTCCGAGCTGTCCTTGTACCACTCACTCGCCTTCCCCTTGTGACGACCCGCGCGCGCCGTGATCGCGGCGCGCGCCACGTCGTCGAGCATCGGGTTCTCGCGCGCGATCGCGACCGCCTGGTCCACCTGTTCCACTGCGTCGCAGCCCGGCACGATCACTGACACGTGCGGCTGGCACCACGCGAAGCGCAGGCAGTCGTCCGCGGTGAGCGCCGTCGACTTCAACAACCCGCCGCCGCCGAAGAGCTTCATCGCGACGACCGCGACGCCTTTCTCCGCCGCGCGGGGCAGGAACTTCGTGACGAACGACATCCGTTGCGGGTCGATCGGGTTCACCGGCACGAGCGCCGTCGCGAACTCGAAGCGGTCTTCCCCTGCCGGCGCGGCGATCGCGTCGTTCGCCCAATGCGGATTGCGGTGACACGTGAACCCGACGTGCTTCACGAGCTTCTCTTCCACCGCTTTCGCGAGACCCGCGAGCGCGCCGTCCTTCTCGAACAGCGTCTCGACGTCGTCGTGCACCTCGTGGCACTGCACCGAGTCGACGTGGTCGAGGCCGAGGCGCTCGAGCGACTTCTCGAGCTCGGCGCGCGCGCCGTCCGCCGTCCGCTCGAGCGTCTTCGTCGCGACGAAGAACTCGTCGCGCGGAAAGTCCTTCAGCGTTCGCCCGACCCGGCGTTCGGACTCGCCATTCGCGTAGCTCGGCGCGGTGTCGACGTAGCGGACGCCGGACTCGAACGCGCGGCGCAGCACCGCGAGCGCGGTTTCCTCGTCGCAGTTGCCGAGCGGATAGCAGCCGATGCCGAGGCGCGGGACCGTGCGTCCGGTCTTCCCGAGGACGATCGTCGGGATCGCCGCCGGCGCGGTCGCGGGAGCATCGGCCGCGGCGACGCGTCGCAGCGCGAGCGCGGCGCCGGCGGCTACCGAGCGTGCGAGGAAAGCTCGTCGATCGATGCGCACGCGCGCAGCATAGAGGAGGCGCGCAGTAGGATCGCCCCGCGCCATGTCCGAGCCCCCCGCGATCGAGACCGTCGTCCGTTGCGCCGACTTGGGCGCGACGCTGGCGTTCTTGACGCAGCACTGCGCGTTCGGCGTCGAGTCGATCCGTCCCGCGGACGACCCGCGCGTCGCCGTGCTCGTGCGCGGCGCGATCCGCCTGCGGCTCGAGCGCGACGCGCCGAGCGCACCGGCGCCGTCGATTCCGTCGCCGACCGGACTCGTCGTGAGTCGCGCGAGCGAGACTCCATCGCACGAAGGCCGCGCCGGCATGCGCTACCGCGACCTGATCCCCCGCCGGCTCGGCGGCCGTGTGATCGGCTCCTGCATCACGATCGAGCGCGGCGGCCCGGTCACCGACTGGGTGCACTTCCATCGCGTCGAGTGGCAGCTCATCTACTGCCGCAAAGGCGAGGTCACGGTCGTGTACGAGGACCAGGGCCCGCCCTTCACGATGCGGGCGGGCGACTGCGTGCTGCAGCCGCCGGGGATCCGCCACCGCGTGCTCGAGAGCTCGGCCGGCCTCGAGGTCGTCGAGTTCGCGTCGCCCGCGGAGCACGAGACGCTCGCGGACGCGGCGCTCGCGCTGCCGACACCGGAGTCTTGTCCCGACCGCGAGTTCTCCGGCCAGAGATTCACGCGCCACGTCGCGGAGAGCGCGGCGTGGAGTGCACCGGACGCGAGCGGTTTCGAAGCGCGCGATCTCGGTCTCGCGCGCGCGTCTGCGGGCCGCGTGTCCGCGCGTGTGTTGCGTCCCTCGCGCGCGCCGCCGCCGGCGGAGCGGTCTCACGAGGGTGAGTTGCTCGCGCTGGTCGTGCTGCGAGGCGTGGTGACGCTCGCGAACGCCGGGCGCGATGCCACCCGCCTCGAATCCGGCGACGCCGTGTCGATTCCGCGCGATCTGCCGTTCACGCTGCGCGACGCGTCACCGGATCTCGAGCTGCTCGAGGTCGTGGCGCCGGCCGCCGGATAGTCTCCGCGCGCGACGCGTTCTCAGAGCTTCGCGATCAACCGCTTCGTGTACGCGGCGAGCTCGCTGGTCCGATCCGGTCGTTCGAGGTCGTCGAGTGCGGCCTTGTCCTCGCGCAGGCGCGCTGCGATTCGAGTGCGCAGCTCGCGCTGATGCGGCGACAGTCGGCGGGACTCGTCCTTGCCGAGCCCGAGATCGGAGTTCACGCGCACCGCCTGCAGCGGCGTCAGCGGCAGGAAGCGCAGCGGCGAATGCCGCAAGTGGTAGAGGAGCTCGGAGTCGGGCGCGGCGCGGAACTCGCCGCCGGTCGCCACGCGATCGCCGGCGATCGTGCGCGCGACCTTCGCGTCGTCCTCGCTCTCCGCGTACACGCGCGCCGCGCAGTCGAGCTTCGCGGCCGTCGCAACGAGATCGG
>CAZOLL010000081.1:0-12496 GCA_964580365.1 uncultured Phycisphaeraceae bacterium | reverse complement strand
GCGCGTCGGCGACGCCGAACGTCGCCGCGATCTCCGACCGGCGCATCGACGTCGTCTCGGTGAACGAGAAGATGCGCCTCTTGAGCGAGCGGCAGGTGCGTCGCAAGGACGACGTCGTCCAGCTCCGGCAGCTGCAGCAGGAGAAGCGCGATCGGCTCGCCCAACTGCTCGCGGACTTCCAGCCGGGCGACGCGACGCCCGAACCCGCGATCGAGGACCTCGCCGCTCTCGAAGTCGGCCAGAACCAGGTGACGACGCGCGCGGTGCGGCTCGCGCGCGAGTTCGCCGACCTGTACGAGGAGTTCCTCCTCAACCGCATCGACAAGTCCGCGGCCGCGGAGCGCCTGATCCCCCTGCTCGTCGAGAAGAAGCGCGCGTCGACGACGATCGACGGACTCGACTTCGCGATCTACCGGCCGATCGTCACGAGCTACCAGTCCGGCGCGTTCGGCAACCTCGACGTGCTCGGCCGGCTGATCGACATGCTCGCCTGCATCCTCGACGTCGGCGAGACCCTGTCGAAGCAGGCCGCCGGCGGCCTCGGCGACGCGCGACTCATCAAGGACGCGGCGGCGCGCACCGAGCGGCTGTTGTCCGCGCAGAAGGCGCAAGACCAGGTGCTCGCGCGGCTCGACGAGCTGCTCACGCGCATGGACGAATGGGAGGACTTCCAAGAGATCGTCACGCTGTTCCGTGATCTCCTGGACGACCAACGTGACTTGAACGCCCGCACCCGTGACTCGTTGAAGGGCGCCGCACCGACCGAGTCCGGCAACCAGGACCGCTGAGGCGGAGGCAACATGAACCCGAAGCACCGATCGATCTGGGCCGCGGCGATCCTCCTCGCCTTCACGAGCGGCGCCGTCGCGCAGGAGGACAAGGGCAGCGTCGAGCGCCTCGTCCGCGACCAGCGCACGATCAAGTCCCGCCTCGAGAAACTCCAGGCGAAGATGGAACGCCTCTCGACGCGCCTCAAGGAAGAGAACAAGCCGAGCGCCGATCTTCTCGCCGCCGCACTCGCCGAGATCGAGGCGAGCGCCGTGAAGGCGCGCATGGACGAGGTGGTTCCGGATCTCACCGCCGGCCGCTTCGGCTCCGTCGACCGTCAGGACGAGGTGATGAAGGACCTCGAGCGCGTCTACGCGATCCTCCTCGCGCGCAAGGACCTCGACCAGCTCGAGGAGCAGCTCGCGCAGGTGCGCGACGCGCTGCGCAAGCTCGGCAACCTGCAGTCGATGCAGCACGACCTCACGCAGCAGACCTCCGCGACGTCGCAGGCCGAGCAGGCGCTCGTGAAGAAGGCGCTCGAGGCCGCGGCCGAGCTCGCGAAGAAGCAGAAGGAAATCCTCGCGGCCACCGAGAAGCAGTCGAAGGCGTCCGACGCGAAGTCGTCCGACTCGAGCCCGTCGATCGAGCAGATGAAGCAGGCGCTCGACGCGCTCGCGGCGCGGCAGGCGGCGCTGGAGAAGATCACGCGCGAGGCGATGGAGGGTCAGTCGGGCGACGTGAAGAAGCAGCTCGACGAGGCGGCGGCGGCCGAGAAGTCCGCGCTCGCGCGGCTGAACTCCGGCGAGCAGACGACTCCGCCGACGGACCCCACGAGCCCCCAGAACCCGGCGAATCCGGCGAACCCGCAGAATCCGCCGAGCCCGACGAATCCGAGCAACCCGTCGCCCTCGAAGCCGCTGGCCGGCGCGCAGAAGGAAGGCTTCCTCGCCGATCAGCGTCGCGCCGAAGACGCGCTCGCCGCAATCGAAGCGTCCGCGCAGAAGCCGCCGGACGCCCCGTCGGCGGCCTCGCCCGAGTCTCCGGCGAAACCGGAGAACGCCGGCGACGCGGCCGACGCGAAGAGCGAGCTGCCGAAGCCGGTCACGGACGCGGTCGCGCAGGCGCAAGCGAAGGCGAAGGCCGCGCGCGACGCGGC
This sequence comes from uncultured Phycisphaeraceae bacterium, assembly GCA_964580365.1. Classification (GTDB taxonomy): domain Bacteria; phylum Planctomycetota; class B15-G4; order B15-G4; family JADJEK01; genus CAZBOK01. The sequence continues at coordinate 10,572 of CAZOLL010000081.1, read as the reverse complement.
GGAGCAAGGGGAGCGCGACGGAGCGCAACGATCGGCGACCGAAGCTCTCGCCGCGATCGAGAAGGCGAAGGCCGAGCTCGACCGTTCGCTCGCCGCGACGCCGCGCACCGCGCCGAAGGACGCCGCCGCCGAGCAGGCCGCGATCGCGAAGGAAGCCGAAGCGCTCGCGCAGGCGCTCGACCGCGCGGCTCGTGAGCGCGCCGGCGACCGCCAGACGTCCGAGACCGCCCCGACTGCGGAGGCCGGCGCGACGCCGGAAGAGAAGGCGGTCACGGACGCCGCGCGCGAGCAGAAGGCCGCCGCCGAGTCCGCGAAGGAAGCGGGCGAGCAGCTCGCGTCGAAGGACTCGTCGGAGGCCTCGCACGCGCCGGACGCGCAGAAGCAGGCGCTCGACAAGATGAACGCCGCGCGCAACGCGCTCGAGAAGCTCGCGAAGGCGGAGCGCGCGGAGAAAGAGCAGCTTGCCTCGCGGCAGAACTACCTCGAAGGCCGGGCGAAGGAGCTGAAGGAGATGCTCCAGCGCTGGAACCCGAAGGAGAGCGGCGAGCAGATGGCCGCGCAGAACTCGCGCCAGCAGGCGGAAAACGCCCGCGAGTCGATGTCGAAGGCCGCGCAGAAGATGCAGAGCGGCCAGACGTCGGAGTCGAAGGGCGACCAGCAGCAGGCGCTCGACGAGCTCGCGAAGCTGCAAGACGAGCTCACGAAGCAGCGCGATTCCGCGCAGCAGCAGCCTGCCGCCGCCGACAAGGAGAAGCTGAAGGACCTCGCGCAGCGCCAGGAGGACCTGGAGAAGCGCGCGCGCGACCTGATGGATCGCATGAAGAAGATGAAGGACCGGAAGGACTCCGGCTCGATGGAGCAGGCCGCCGGTCGCATGCAGCAGGCGCAGCAGGAGCTCGAGGAAGAAGACGGCGCGGAGGCAGTGCCGAAGCAGGAGGAGGCGGAGAAGTACCTCGACAAGGCGCGCCAGGAGCTCGAGGAAGAAGAGCAGCGCTACCAGAACCTCCGGCAGGAGGAGCTCTTGTTCCGCGTGAAGGACTCGCTCACCAAGCTGCGCGCGACGCAGTCCGACCTGCTCGCGAAGACCGGCGAGATCGAGCTCGAGCGCGCCCAGAAGGGCGGCCAGCTCTCGCGCTCCGCGCGAAGCCGCGTGAAGGAACTGTCGAACGAGCAGCGCGCCCTGAAGGGCCAGAACGAGGAGGTCGCGAAGAAGATCGCCGAGGACGGCGCGCTCGTGTTCTCGTTCCTCTTCGAGAAGAACTCGGAGGATCTCGGGCGAGCGTCCGACCTGCTCGGCAACCGCCCGAACCTCACCGACGAGTCGACGCAATCGGTGCAGCGCGACGTCATCGAGCGCTACGACGAGATGCTCGTGACCATGAACGACGAGATGGAGCGGCGGCGCAAGGCCGCGGAGCAGGCGCCGGATCAACAGCAGCAGGGCCAGAACCAGCCGGCGCAGAAGAAGCTGATCCCGGAAGTCGCCGAGCTGTTGATGGTGAAGCGGCTCGAGGAGGGCGCGATGCGCAAGATCGACGCGTTCACGCGCTCGCTCCCCGAGTCGGGCGAGGCCGGAGAGCCGGAGCTCGACGAGGCGGCGCGCGACCGGCTGCGCCGGCTCGGTCACCAGCACTCGAGCATCACGGAGTTGTTCCGCAATCTGGTCGAGAACCTCGGAGCACCGCCCGCGCCCGCCGAAGAACCCAAGAAGGAGGACGGCAAGTGAAGCTCTGGATCCTCATCGCTGTTCTCTCCCTCTCGTCTGCAGGCCGTGCGTCCGCGCAGGCGCTCGGCTCGACCGACGACCAGAAGCGCCTCGAGCTGGTCGCGAAGATCAAGAAGGACCTCGAGGAGATCGACCGCCTCCTGCTCGAGGCGGAGCGCGACAAGACCGGCTCCGTGAAGGAGAAAATGGCCGCCGCGCAGAAGGACATCGAGAAGCTCCTCGAGAGCGCGCAGAAGAACCAGGCGCAGGTCGTCTCGAACATCGAAGAGCTGGTCCGGATGACCAAGTACGTGAAGAACAACTCCGGCGGGGATTCCGGCGACGACTCGCAGAGCGGCGGCGGCGATCCGAAGAAGCAGCGCGAGCGCGAGAAGGAGAAGGATCCGGGAGAGCTCCTCCCGCAGCCGCAGCAGCAGAAGCCCGAGCAGGGCGAAGAACCGAAGAGCGGCAAGGAGCAGCCGAAGAACGGCAAGGAAGAAGGCGGCGAGCCCGACCACACGAAGGGCGAGCAGGAGACTGCCGACCACAAGAAGCCGCCCGCAGAGAAAGGCGAGTTCCAGCGCGACGACACGTCGGGCCGCTGGGGCGTCCTGCCTCAGAAGGAGGCGGAGCTGATGCAGAACTGGTCGGACAAGCAGTTCCCCGAGAAATACCGCAAGCTGCTCTACGACTTCTATCGGCGCGCGAACCGCGCCGACAAGAAGCAGTGAGACGCGGCGCGCTCCGCGTCGCCGCCGTTCTGCTCGTCGGCGCGACGCTCGTCGCGTCGAGCGCGCCGGGCTCGCTCGACGAGGACGAGAGCGTCGCCCCGAGCGCCGCATCGAGCGCCGAAGCCGATTCGGCGGCGCGCATGGCGGCGCGCGGGCTCGCGTTCCTCGCGAAGAACCAGCTCGAAGACCGGTCGTTCCGCGGCGCGCGCGGCGAGAACTTCGTCGAGGCGCCGCTCGCGGTCACCGCGCTCGCGACACTCGCGTTCATGGCGGGCGGCTCGACGATGGGGCGCGGACCGTACGCGGAGAAGGTCCGCTCCGGGATCGGCTACCTGCTCGACAACATGGTGGAGGTGCAGTTCGAAGTGACGGTGGACGGCGTCACGACGAGCGTCACGACCCGCGAGTTCTACGTCACCGGCGACAGCACCTCGCGCATGCACGGCCACGGCTACGCGACGCTCGCGCTCGCTCAGGCCTACGGCACGCTCGACCTCGACGAGACGTACGGCGAACTCGCGCCGGACAAAGCGCGCGACGATCGCAAGCGGATGCGCGACGCGTTGGTCGACGCCGTGCGGCTGATCGAGCTGTCGCAGGGGAACCAGGGCGGGTGGTACTACGACCCGCACGCGCAGAACCACGAGGGCTCGGTCACCATCACGATGATCCAGGCGCTCCGGGCGGCGCGTGACGTCGGCATCGACGTGAACAAGTCGGTGATCGACAGCGCGGTGAAGTACGTCCACGACTCGCAGAAGCAGGACGACGGCTCGTTCCGGTATCAGATCAACAGCCCTGAATCGAGCTACGCGCTCACCGCGGCGGCCATCGCGACGCTGAACTCGACGGGCGACTACGACAGCCGCGTGATCGACCTCGGCATGGACTACATGCGCCGGAAGGACCCGATCCTGAACCCCGACCGCTTCCAGGAAGCGCAGCGGTTCGTGTGGTACGCGCGCGTCTACGCGGCCCAGGCCTACTGGCAGTACCGCGACGCGAACGTGTGGAAGCGCTGGCGACCGCTCCTCTTGGCGCAGCTCGAGAGCGAGCAGTCGCGCAGCTCTGATGGGCATTTCCCCGACGACGACTACGGCAGCGTGTTCGGCACCGCCTGCGCGTGCCTGGTGCTTCAGATTCCCTTCCAGTACCTGCCGATGTATCAGCGGTAGTTCGTCCCGCCACTTGCGGGATCGAACCTCATCTGCCGAAATACCGCCTTCGACCCGTTCCGGAGTGTTTCATGCGTTCGAGCGCAATCCTGGCGCCCCTGTTGGTCCTCTCCTTCGCGACGCGCTCGAACGGCGCATATCAGGATGAAGACGACGTCGGCGTCTCCTCCGTCTCGACGATGGTCGAGGGCAGCACGAGGGCGAAGCTCCCGGCAGCGAACGAACGCGGACGCTTCTCCGCGCGTCCCGAGCTGATCGAGCTCTCCCCCGATCCGCCGAGCTCGGATCTGGCCCAAATCCCCGCGGGTCTGCTCGACCCGCGCTTCGGGAAGTTCCAGATCGGCAGCACCGGGCGCTTCGACATCGTGCTCTCGCGCTCGAGCGCGGCGTCGCGACGTCACGATCGGCTTCTCTTCGACGCCAACGGCAACCGTCGCCTCGACGACGACCCGGCCCCGGTCGCCGGGGTGACGGTGCACGATGATCGACGCGACATGGACTACACGGAGTTCACCGCGGTCAACGTCGTGCTGCGTTACAACAACGACGTCACGGCGACGTTCACGTTCACCTTCTACTACTGGTCGCGCGGCGACGATTCTCCCGACCGCATTCTCGCCGTGTCGCGCTCCTATCGCGAAGGCGAGGTCACCGTCGAGGAGACGCCGTGCCGCATCTTCCTCTATGACGAGAACAACGACGGCCTGTACGGGGTCGACGACGTGGCGTGGCGACTCGAGCCCGTTGCGGATTCGCAGCAGAGCCCGCCGTGGTCTCGCGAGTTCCTCCCCGGTGAGGCCCCCTTCAAGGTCCGCAACATCCCGTACGTGCTGAAGGAGGTCTTTCCGGACGGCTCGCGCTTCGTCCTCTCGTCGCTCACCGAGGCGCAGTTCGACGTGGCGGACCGCGATGCGCACCCGCTGACGGTCGAGCCGGACCGATCGCGCGCCGCGGCGCCGATCGAGTGGATGACCGATTTCGCCGCGGCGCTCGCACTCGCGAAGAAGGAAAGCCGCCCGTTGCTCCTCCTGGGGCAGGTCGACTGGAACGAGGCCGCTCGTGACTTCGCCACGCGAACGCTCGCGGACGAGCAGGTCGTCCGGCGCATGAAGGAATTCGTGTGCGTGAAGATCGACCTCGATCGCGCGCCGGAGATCCGCGACAAGTACCAGATCGAGGGCTCACCGACAGTGCTCTTGCTCGACTCGAACGGCGTCCTGCACGAGCGGCTCGTCGGCTATCGATCCGCGCGCGATTTCTGCGAGGAACTGCTGCGCGGTCACTGACGCGCGAGAGCGGCGTTCATGCTGCCGCTGCGCAAACCCTCGGCGTCGAACGTCACCCAAGTCCAGCCGAGCCGCTTCAGCTCCGCGGCGATCGCCGCGCCGTGCTCGGCGACGGCGCGCGGAAGGTCCGCCGCCGGCAGCTCGATGCGCGCCACGCCGCCGTGATGGCGGACGCGACACGCGCGGAAACCGAGCGACTTCACGAAGCGCTCCGCGTCCGCGAGCCGCGTGAGCAGCGCGGCGTCGATCGAGATGCCGTACGCGACCCGCGAGGAGAGGCAGGCGGACGCGGGTTTGTCCCACACGTCGATCGAGAAGCGTCGCGCGAGGTCGCGCACGTCGTCCTTCCCGAGCCCCGCTTCGAGCAGGGGCGCTTTCACTTCGAACTCCGCGGCCGCGCGATGGCCGGGCCGGAAGTCGCCCGCGTCGTCACGGTTCGCACCGAACGCGAGGTGCGCGAGACCGGACTCGCGAGCGATCGGCGCGAGCGTCTCGAACAGCGTGTGCTTGCAGAAGTAGCAGCGGTCCGGCGCGTTCTTGGCGTAGCGCTCGTCGGCGAGCTCGTCGGTGCGCACGAAGCGATGACGAGCCCCGAACGCGTGCGCGAGCCGGACCGCGTCGTCGCGATCGGACTCGGGCAGGCTCTCGGACTCGGCGGTGACCGCGAGCGCGCGTTCGCCGTGCACGTCGACGCAGACCTTGAGCAAGAGCGCGGAGTCGACGCCTCCGGAGAACGCGACGACCACGCCGCCCTCGAGGCGGCGCACCTGCGCGACCAGTCGTTCGAGCCGCGGATCGTGTCGGGTCGAGTCGCCGCTCACGTCGACGCTCACGTTCCGATTCGGCCGGCGTGCGGCGAGGACGGGCTCGCGTGCTCGCGCTTCGCGATGCGCCCGGCGCGGTAGGCGAGGCGGCCTGCGATCGCGGCGTGTCGCATCGCGGACGCCATCGCGACCGGATCCTTCGCCTGTGCGATCGCCGTGTTGAGCAGGACTCCGTCGGCGCCGAGCTCGAACGCGATCGACGTGTCCGACGCAGTGCCGACTCCCGCGTCGACGATGATCGGGACCCCGGCCGCTTCGATGATGCGCCGGACGTTGTGCGGGTTGAGGATTCCGAGCCCCGAACCGATTCCCGAGCCGAGCGGCATCACGCTCGCGGCGCCGGCCTTCTCGAGCCTTCGCGCGATGATCGGGTCGTCGGACGTGTACGCCATCACCGTGAACCCTTCCTTCACGAGCGCAGCGGTGGCCTCGAGCATGGCGACCGGGTCGGGCAGGAGCGTGTCCGGATCGGCGATGACCTCGAGCTTCACGAGCGGAGTGTCGAGCAGCTCGCGGCCGAGCCGCGCTGTGCGCAACGCGTCTTCGAGCGTGTAGCACGCGGCGGTGTTCGGGAGGATCTTGATGCGCTTCTTGTCGATCCAGTCGAGGATCGTCTCCTTCGCGGAGAAGTCGACGCGGCGGATCGCGACGGTGACGCAATCGACCCCCGCGGCCTCGTGCGCGGCCTTCATCGTCGCGAAGTCCGGGTACTTTCCGGTGCCGACGATGAGTCGCGACGCGAACTCGAAGTCGCCGACGCGCAGCGCGCGGTCGTTCGCCGTCGTGGCGGTCGCGGGGTCCTTCGCTTGCATGGGCTCAGCCGCCTCCGACCAGGGTGACGATCTCGACGCGGTCGCCGGGTTCGAGAACGGTGCCCGCGTGACGCGCACGCGGGACCAACTCGGCATTGCGCTCGACCGCGACGAGCGAAGTCGCGAGCGCGAGCTCCGCCAGCAGGGCGGTCACGGTCGCGCCGTCCGCGACGGTGCGCGGCTTGCCGTTCACTTGCACTTCGATCGTGCGCGTCGACACGCGAACCACTCTAAATGACCGTTCACGATTCGGCACGGCCTTCGACCGGCTGCGAGCCGCGGATGCTTCGTCGGACCTCCTCACCGACTCTCTCCGTTGAGTCGCCTCGTCGGTCCTCCTCGCCTGCGCGGCTCTCGCTCGGTCTCGGTATCCGTGCCGAATCGTGAACGGTCATCGAGCAGAGCCCGCGCGAGCGCTGCGATCAGTCGCCGCGGAGCGCCCGCCAGCGGGAGTCAGCCGCGAAAGCGGCGAAGTCGGCGTCGCTTCGAATGCGCTCGCGTTCGATCGCGCGGCGCTCGTCGGTGAGCGCGTTCCACTCGAGGTGAGTTTCGAGCAGCTCCGCCGCGGCGTCCGGCCGCGAGAGCCGCGCGGCGAGGCGCGCGAGCGGGTACAAGCAGTCCGCGCGGCGCGGCATCGTCGCGAGCACGCGCTCGGCGCGAGCGACTTTGGGCCCGTCGGCCGCGAAGCAGGCGTCGACGACGATCGCGGGAGGATGCGTCGGATCGATTTCGACGGCGGCGTGGGCCGCGGAGCGCGCCCCGTCGTCGTTGCCGCCGCGCCGCCGCAGGACTTCCGAGCGCACCACGAGGGCGCGCGCCCGCTCCTCGGCGAGCGGATGCGGCGCCGGCGGCGTGCCGGGCGGGAATCGCCAGTGCATCTCCTTCACGTTTGCCTTCCGCCACTGCGCGTCGAGCTCCTCGAACAGCGCCGCCGCGGTGTCGCTTTCGCGATCGGCCGCGTCGAGTGCACCCGCGGCGAGCGCGGTGCGCGCGCTCGCGCAATGCGCCTCCGCGCACATCCAGCGGTTGTTGAACAGGTCGGAGCCGGAGAGCGACGCGACCACGCGCTCGAACGCGGCCCGCGCTTCGTCGAGCCTCCCGCGCTGCTCGAGCGCGAGCGCGAGACGGAGCGGAGCCCACGACTTCACGCGCTCTTCGTCACCGCCAACGACCGCGGGCGGCTCCGGCAGGGCGAGCGTCGACGTGACGCCCGCGAGCGCTCGAATCAGCGCGCGGTAGTACGCGACCGGCAGCTCGGGCTCGCCGCGACGGCGCAACGCCTCGAGGACGGTGAACGCTCCGGCGCGCCCGCTCAGGGCGGAGTCGAACACGGCGTACTGCCGGTCGCCCGGCGCCGCGACGATCGCGGCCCGCAGCGCGATGCTCGCCGCGGCGTCGTCACCGGATCGCAGCAGGAACACGGCGCGGACGAGATGGAGTCGCGCGACGGAGAGGGCTCGGTCCTCCGCGCGGTCGGGGACGCGTCCGATCGACTCGAGCGCCGCGCGTGCCGCCCCCTCGGCGTCGCGTCCGCCGGCGCCCATGAGCGCCACGCGCGCGATCCACGCGTCGGCGACGTCGTTCGCCGCCGGCGCTCCCGGCGCCGGCGGCCGGTGCCGCGCGAGCCAGCCGTCGACCGAGGCGAGCGCGGGGTCGACGTCGCGCCGGTACAAGCCGCGGTCGACCGCGCCGGCGATCAAGAAGGCGGCGTCGTCCGGCGCGACGGCGACCGCCGCCGCGAGCAGGAGGTCGGCGTCGTCGGAGCGGGACAGCGCCAGCAGCCGGTCGTGCGCCTCCAGCAACGCGTCCTTCGCGGCGCCGCGCACGGTCGGGTCGCCGTGCGCCAGGAAACACGCCATCGGCGGCCAGGAGTCGGCTCCGCACGCGATGCGGCCGAGGTGAGCGAGCACCGCGACACGGTCGGCGACGCACGGCGGCGGCGACGCGAGCTGGTCGAGCAGGGCGCGTTCCGCGGCCTCCGGCTCGAGCCGGGCGGCGAGGTCCGCCGCGAGCGTCCGGAACTCCGGCGCCGGGCGCGAGAAGAGGCGGTCGACGACGGGACGGACGCCGCTCGACAGCTGTGGGGGCGACTTCTCGACCACGGACCGGACCTCGGAAGCCGCGGCCGCGTCCGCCCACGCGAGCAGGGCGTCGCCGGCGCGGCCCGTCGCGCCGCTTGCGCGATCTCCGACGGCCGCGATCGCACGCGCGGTCGCCGCGATCTCGGCGCCTCGATCCTCGGCCGCGAACCCCGAACTCGCCGCGAACGCGCCGCCGGCGAGAACCACGGCGAATCGGCCGGCCAAGCGGGCCCCGCGGCCAAAAAGCCCTTTGCAATCACGAACTGCGACCGTTAATTTCACGCGTTCGATTCCCTGGTCGCAACCTGAGAAGGCGGCTGTGAAAGTGGGCGGTGCCCACTTTTTCTATTTCGGCCTCCGCTGTTCCGGGTCCGCCCGAGGAATCGGACTCGAGTCGGCGGGCCGCCACGCGATTCGATTGCAATTCGAGATGGACGGGCGGCGCGTACCGGGCGACCGGCGAGGCGAACGACGACTTCAAGAGGGTGGGGCCTGAATGAACGGGCAGGAACTGATCCGCCTCATCGACGCGATTCACCGCGACAAGGATATCGACAAGGAGGACTTGTTCGAGTCGATCGAGACGGCGCTCTTGACCGCGGTGCGCAAGCGCTACGGCGAGCTGCCGGACCTCGCGATCGAGATCGACCGTCACACGGGTGAGATCATCGCCTGGAACGGTGACGTCGAGGCGACCGACATCGACCTGAACGGCCTCGGCCGCATCGCGGCCCAGACCGCGAAGCAGGTGATCATCCAGCGCATCCGCGACGCGGAGCGCGACGTGATCTATGGCGACTACGAGCACAAGGTGAACAACATCGTCACCGGCTCCGTGTCGCGCATCGAGGCCGGCAACGTCATCGTCAACCTCGGCAAGGCCGAGGGGGTCATCCCGAAGCACGAGAAGGTGCGCAGCGAGAACTACAACCCGGGCGACCGCGTCAAAGCCATCATCTACGACGTGAAGAAGGTCGGCCCGAAGGTGAAGATCATGCTGTCGCGGTCGGACCCCGAGCTCGTGAAGAAGCTGTTCGAGATCGAAGTGCCCGAGATCTCCGAGCACGTCATCGAGGTCAAGGGGATCGCGCGCGAGCCCGGCTTCCGCACGAAGATCGCGGTGCACTCGAACGACTCGCGCGTCGACTGCATCGGCGCCTGCGTCGGCATCCGCGGTACGCGCATCAAGTCGATCACCGACGAGCTGAACGGCGAGAAGATCGACATCATCCGTTGGAGCGACAACCTCGACGAGATGGTGATGAACTCGCTGCGCCCGGCGCAGATCTCCAACATCGACTTCGACCACGAGAACAAGATCGCGCGCGTGCTCGTCCCCGACGACCAGCTCTCGCTCGCGATCGGCAAGAAGGGCCAGAACGTCCGCCTCGCCTCGCGGCTCACCGGCTACGACATCAAGATCTCGAGCCCGACGCAGGCTGCCCTCGGGGCGGAAACGTCCGCGCGCGAGGATGCAGAGGTCGAGAAGGCACGCGAGGCTCTGCTCGCCGATACCGCGCCGTCGCCAGACGCGGCGCCGGCCGTCGGCGCGGACGGCGCAGTTCCGCCCGGCGCGCCCGAGGCAACGGAGCCGCAGGCCGCTGCGGACGCGCAGGACATGGTCCGCGAGCCGCGCCGTGAGGACGAGAATTCGGAAGGCACCGCGCCCGCGGCCGGGAGCGCCTGACGGCGCATCCGGCGGGCATCGGAATCGAGATCGGAACTGATGAGACTGCACGAACTCGCGAAAGATCTGGGCGCCGAGAGCAAGCTGCTCCTGAAGCTTGCCCAGGACAACGGGCTCAAGGTGAAGAACCACTCTTCCACCTTGGCGCCCGGCGAGATCGGCATGTTGAAGGCGCTCTGGAAGGAAGAGTACGCCGACAAGGCGGCCGCTGCTGCTGCCGCGGCCGCACCCGTTGCCGCGCCGGAGCCCGCTCCTGCCGAGTCGGCGAAGC